>NZ_JAFZ01000003.1 GCF_000526395.1 Aminobacterium mobile DSM 12262
TGCGTTTCCATCCCTTATAGGAAGTATCGAAATCCGTTCAACCCCTTCATTCTACTATATTTGCGTATTTTGTCGAAGAAGTCAATATTATGTTTTCAAGGTGCGTGTATATAGTCTTTATATTGATGAGTACTGGATTTGTTGCTAGAAAAAAGATTGTGTCGATCTCCCGTGATTTTAGCGCTATTGGGGGTCGACACAATCATACAAAGATACTCGCGCCACCTTTTTCTTTGCCCATAATTTCTCTTGAAGTATATCGTTCTGTTCTCCATACATAAAAGATTACGCTATCGTAATCGTCTTTAATGATTTTGTTTACTTCAATTTTAAGAGCAGTAAAAGTTGCCGGAGTAAGCTCTCCCTCTAAGACAGAGTTTTGTACCCAGCTTAGATATTTTCGACCTATTTTTAAAACTTTATTGACTCGTTTTACACCTACATCATAAATCATTAAGACAAAAATGGCTTACCACCTCATGGCAAAAGGTTGATACTCCTCATCGTGGAGTATATGCTTTTCAATTTTGTATGCTTCCATTCTAATAAGGCTTCGATAACTTACATTTCTTTTAAGACGAGGATGTTCAATAGTAGAATTTAAACGTTCTTCCCATGCTTTTAAAACTATAGGCCGCCCTTTTTCTGAGAGGTATATTCCTCCCCCAGACTGAGCTCCGAAGTGCTTCGCTTGAATTTCTTTCTTGTTTAAAAGAGAAAAAATGAGTCTGTCTACAATTATTGGTTTAAATATTTCTGCTATATCTAAGTTTAAGCTGAAACGGCGGAAGTTAGTTTCGTGAAGAAAACCTATGCGGGGGTCAATATGTGTTTTGTAAATTTGTGCTAAAGTCGTGACATAGCACATAGAATTTAAGAAACTTATAAGAGCATTTATACGATTTTGAGGGGGTCTTCTACTTCTTTTTTTCATAGAGAAGGAACCTCCACCCGTTATTAGATCAAACGCTGTGTAATAACAATCTCGTGCATTGCCTTCTATCCCCATAAGTTCTGATATCCCAATTTGTTCTTTTGCATAATTACTAAAAACAGTAAGTTTTTCAATTATGGAGTCGAGCTCAATATTTCCACGTCGAGAATAATATTGTAATGCTTTCTTCATGTTTTCTATAGAACCTGTTACAAACTTTTTAGCTATAAGAAGCCTTCTACAGTTATCAAGACAATGTTTGGCTTGGGCAAGGATTACAGCTCCTGAATTCATGTGTTCACGGGGGTAAAATGTTCCTTGATAATACCCATAGTGATTAAAGAAGTGCAGCATTACTTTATTGGCAGTACAAAATTCTAAAAAACGCTTGTTTAAATCTACTTCTCCGAAAATAAGCATTTCGTCTGTTGTTTCTACAGGAATAAATTTTCTAACCTCTGAACCTTCTATAATAATGGTATTTTCTTTTCGTTTAAGTTCTCCTGACGAAAGTACATAGAGTGTTTTTCCCATTTTTATCAGCTCCAACACAATTCATTGTAAGCGCAGTTTCTACAGTACTTACATTTTTTCGCATGAGGAGGGGCTTCAAGGGACGATATTGCAATAATCTCTTGATAAACTTGGTCAAGATGCGTTTTTAGTTCTTCTGAGAGTAGCACCTCTTCGCGTTTTTTCTCTTTTGGGAATAATAATTCCCCTCTAGCTTCGATTCCATTTTTTTGGAGTTCATAAAGGTAGTGTGCTAGTTGTAATCGTGCGGCATCGATGGAATGACTACTTTTTTTAATTTCTCCTACTACTAATGTTCCTTTTTCTTTGCGTAAAATATCAAATTTACTGCCCTCGAAATCAATACTTTTTTTATCTCTTTGATAAGAATTTCGGTCAATAAGTCGCCCCATCATAATAAAATCGTTTTCTTGATCTTGATCAATTTTGTGAACTTCAAACCAAACTTGGCGTGAACAGATCTTATACGATTGTATTAATGTTCCTCCAATGTGAATATTTTCAGATATTAGCATGTCATATACCCCTCATCATATTTCAGACAAATTGATTTTCTATTCGGTTATCAATTTTTAGTTTTCCTCCGAGGTAAGAATCATATTCCATGTCGCAAAATGGAAGTCCGCTATATATTTTCCCGTTTTTTAAAAAGTACCATAAGGGGACTTTTAACTCATACATGGCACGTTCTCTAGGAGGTAAGGTAATGACATCTCCGTAAAACATTGAAGGAATGACGGTTACAGTGTGATATTTGGAAAGGCGAGTCTGTGCTTTTTCATCAGTTATAATATTATCGAGGATACCTAAAAGTCGATTTTGTGTATTCTTATACATTGATCGTGCCTCAATGTATTCTGTTGTTTCTCTTATATCTAGGTCAGAGTAAACGTCATTAACGATGTTAGAAAGTTTTTTTTCAGATAAATTGCCTTGGCAACTTTTAAATATAGATTCAGAACGTTCAAGTAAACGAGGATCAAAAATAGGGTTATAAATTCGTTTAGAAACATCAGAATACTTGTAAAGATGTACTTGGCTATCCCTTTGTTTATCTCTATACCTATTTATCCTTCCTGCTCTTTGAACGAGGGCGTCAGGTGGAGCAACTTCAGTGAAGAGCCAATCAAAATCAATATCGAGAGAAACTTCTATTACTTGTGTTGAAATAACAAAACAGCTTTGTTCTATATGATTTTCTATATCTTTGCGATCTTTAAAAATAAATCTAGAGTGATAGCAAATAGGGTTAAGAGATTTAAGTGTCGCGCAGAGTTCTTGACATAAGTTAATTGAATTTACAACAACAAGAACTTTACGTTTCTCTTGAACCGCTTGTTGAATATCTTGAATACCGTCTTTTGAGTTTATAGGGTAGCTGTGCATGGTATAGTTGCTTCTTATGCTATTTTGGAACGATCGATCTTCGACGATTTGTGTTTCTCCAAGTTCTTCTGAAAAAAGGTTTCTGAGGTTATTGGGAAGAGTTGCGCTCATAAGAAGATAGCGGCTTCCTAATCGTGAAAAATGCTTTAAGGAAGAAATAATTAACCCCAATGTCCATCCATCATACGAATGTATTTCATCGAATATTATCACAGCGTTTGCAGCGTTAATTTCTTTTAAGGCCCATCTTCCAGTATTAAATCCTGAAGACAATAGTTGGTCTACAGTTGCTACTGTTATAGGGCGAAGAAAAGATTTATCAAAGAGGATCTTTTGCCGATATTCCCAGCTTTCATAGTTGATATTTTTGTCTGTTTCTGATTTTGTGACAAGTTCAGCGGTTGAATGGCATAATCCCACATTCTCTTCACCAAAGATATCAACAAATCTTTGCCATGTTTGAGTTGCTGTATTCATCGTTGGTAAAAGATAAATTATTTTAGCGTTATTCATATCCGAAAGATTTTTTAACGCCCAAAGTAGGGCTCCTTCAGTTTTTCCACTACCAGTAGGAGCTATAGCAATAAGATTCCCAAGGTGATTTCCCATCTCTTCTTGAAAGGGGCGTAATCCTTTAAATTGGATGTTCTTCTTTTGGCAACGATTTTGAAGATCTTTAACAAGAGTGCGTGGCTTTTTCTCAACGCTATAATTTATTTTAATATTTCCAGAGCCATGCCAATCTGCATAATAAAGCAACCCTTTAATTAGAACATAAAAATCGCGGCATTTTTGTATTCCGTCTCTTTTTGTTAAACAAGGTAATGCTTTTTTACATGTAGATAAAGCTAAGTCGTAAGGAGTACTTTTATTTTGAGGAAGTACAAATTTTTGATTCCAATTCATTCTCTTAAAGAAACTCTCTGCAATGTTTAACGCTTCTTCTATCCCTTCTTCAATAAAACATGCATCTTTTTGAATTCGTTCCCTTTCAAAAGAAGAAAGGTCACCGTCAACGGCAAGATGGTGCCCTAAAACAGCTATGGCTTCTATCGGTGTTTGGGGAAAAAGTGTTTCGGGAGCAGCTTTTCGTAATTCTGCTCCCATCATTGCTACAAAAGGGAACGACGATAACTCATGTCGAAAATTTTTCTTCCGATCAAAAGGAGCACCTCCATTTAAAGAGGCCATGATTTTTTGGAAAGGTTCATTCATCTTCCCTATGTCGTGTAATGCTATAGATAATAGAGAAGCTTTCAAAATTTCATCGGTTGAAATTCCATATAAGGTGTGCATCTTATCTATGAGGTGCCTTTTCATTTCTATCGCTTGTCGCCATGCTTGAAATACGGCAACTAAATGATCTTCATAGCTTTGATCTGGTTTCGCGTATTTCAAATTAATGGGAACCTCCTTTTGTTGTACTCTATCCCTTCAATTGGAGTATCAAGCGTTATAGGTTGCGAGATAAACGTAAAAGGCTCTTTAGCAGATAGTTTTCGAGAGCCGTCTTTAAAGGAATATTCTGTAGGCAATAGGTAGACACGAGGCGGGAAGATAGATTGGTTAATGGGAATGTCGCTTAAATTTATTGAAGATGTATATTTCCCAGAAATATCCCCTCTTAGACAGGTGTTTTCAATGTTTGATATTAAAGAAATTTGTATTGGTAGAGGTTCAGTTATATGTGTTAATTTAGCGATATCGTCACTTGTTCCCAAAGAAAGGGCATAGCAAGGATTGATGAAAGCATCATGAACGTTCTGAAGTATATCAATATTATCACTTGCTATGAGCAATTCTATTGATACACTAAAAAGGACCTCTCTTATTAAAACAGAAGAAATGGTCTCCTTAGATTTTATTTTGTAATGTTTCCATAAATCATAAACACGGCTTTTGTGCGTTCCATATATTCCAAAATGAAGTTTGTTTTCTTTCTTAAATTCCATCGCTTCTTCAAACTTTATGCCAAGGGCGGCTCCAATAAGTCCTGTTATTGCTGTTACAGAAGGTAGAGGAAGTGTCGATTGGAATGTATGTTCTTCGGGAAGGCGAAAAGATGCACTTTGGGAATAGAGTTTTAAAGGTAAACAGTAGAGTTGAATTTGCAAATATCCCACCTCCTTTTAGTTTATTCTTCTGTATAGACGGATCTTACCCATTCCCTCATTTTGTCAAAAGCTTTCCCCATGGGTAACGTGTCTTCAGGTGTTTTGTCGAAAAAACCTTCGCGAACGCCAAAAGTGTTATCTAGAATAATTTTTTTAAAATCTTCTAGAGTTGCTATTAAAGGAGAAAGTTGTATGGTTTTTTCTTCTAGCATGAGCGTCTCTAGAAAAATGGGATTTTTAGTAGATAAAATAGCGCTGGCTATAAATTTAGGAGAAATATCTGTTAGAAATCGCGACTGTCTTCCTGATGACCAAAGATTTTGAAGTGAGTCTAAAATAGCGTTAACCCTTTTTGCTTTTTGTGTTGGAGTGAGATCTTCGTTAAAACCGTCGCCAGTTCCCACTCTATCTAATTCTATTAAAATTGTTCCCCTGTAGAATCCAGCACATATTTCTGTTTCAAATATATTCGGATTGCCACCGGCATTTACTGACATGTAATTTGTCCCAAAATCTAAATCTCCAGTATAAGGGGTAAGACTAACTAACGGCGAAACTCTCAAGGGAGAAGTCCTTTTGGTTGCAGCCTGGCCTTTAACAGTTCCCATAAATCCAAATAAATCGTCATCTATATACTTAACAGGATCTTGCATAGTAGTAGCAGCACCTTTGTTGATAGTAGAAGCTTTCCCCTCCGATAATTCCCATCCTAAATTAGAAAGTTGGTCACGTAATGCTCTTCTTACCCATTGAGAGGAACCATAAGGAAAGTCTTCATTTTCGTATGTAAACTTTTTTATGCTAGAAAGGTTATCTGCTTCTTTATCACTGCCATTAAGACTTCCAAGAGTTGTTTTAACCAGATATGTTACTGTAAGAGCCTTAGCATTTTTTATCATAAAATTATCCCCCCAGTAAATAATAGACTATTCTGTACCTTTCTTTATATTACTTTTAGCGGCAAAGAAGCTGTTTAATGCAGCAATCATACAAAACTGTTTGAACTCTTTGAAATTCTTATTCGATAGACTACCTTCATAAATTTCTGGTGGTATCGTTAAAGTTCCACCCATTCTAAATTGGAGTCTGTTTAATTGTTCTAAGAAAGCTACTCGACTTTTTGTTCTTCTTAGGGTGTAAAGATCGGATTTTCTTCCGTCTTCTTCTTTCCCTATAGCGTAGCCAATTCGTTTCCCAAGCGTTACAGCAGCACTTTGCTCTTCAGAAGTCATTTTTTCTTTCCCCCCAATATTTGCTTCATAAAACATTAGAAAATCAAAAAGTGGCTTAATGTAGCCTGTTTTCTTATTCCGATTACTGTGATAAACATACTGTTCTAACAAATCTAAGACAGACTTCTTTTTTAATATTCGCTCGCATATGCGATTGCGATAGAGTGTCATCCCATCATTTTGAGCGTCGTAATCAATGAGTAACCGCATGAATTCTTTCATATCGATAGAGACCTGTTGTTCTAAAGCGTTGAAAAGCTTGAAAATGTAGAGAGTGTCTTGGAAAAGCCAAAGAGATTTAATTGCAAAAGTGCTTCCTGTGTGGGTGGCCGTAAGAATATAAAAGTTTACGTTTGTATCTAATATATCTATGCCATAAAGGTTGTCCAGGTCCTCGCGGATTGAAGTGTTGTTGTTTCCTTCTTTTACAAGCTTTGAATACAATGTGTAAAAGAAAGCGAAAGCGACTTCAAAACTTTTTTGGAAATAAGTTCCTAAGCTCGTGTCAAAATTTTGGTTGTAGTTAGGATCTGTGGATTTTGTGGCATTCATCGCAGGGTATATTTCATCCATTTTTTTGAGAGAACTACTATAAGGGAAAAACGTGAAAAGACTATTTTTAGATCGGTAGTAAAAGCCATTAACAGGAACAAACTTTCCAAGTAGCGCGCATTTCCAACATGCTTTTTCAGGACTTCCTCCATTTGAGTTAAATGAAAGGCCTCCTGAAGCTCCTGTGAGCAATGGAAGAATAGTAGAACCCACTTCATAGCAGTTTGCTGCGGGGGCCCCGCATATGCAACATTCATATCGTTTTTTATTTTGGGGTTTAGAAATATCAAGATCTAGTGTAGGTTTGACTTCGTTGGGGCCATCAATAAGCATGGCAGAACTCGTTATATTTGTAAGGTTGTTTTGTTCAATAAAAGAATCTAATCTTTTTTGAAGATGCGAATATTCTTCGGGAAGTATGTGTTTTGTTTTATTTTTCCACTTAACTTGTTGAGCAGATGCTTTAGGAGGTTGATCAAAGATAAGCCACGCAATACCTCGAGCTTTTCTTTTGGGGAACATATAAAAATCATCTTTTCGGTTATCGTAATAGAAATTGTACTTTTCTTTGTCTTGTTTCTGTAGTTCCGTTGAAATATTGTAATATTCGTTAATAAGCGCATCGTAAGATTTATTAAGGGACTCTTGAATGTCTTTTTGAGTTCCTGAAACTACAAAATGATCTTCGTCAAGTTTTATTGATATTTTATGGTCGTTTTCTTCGTTTATTTTTGAAAGAATGTTTTTAAAACCAATAAGCCCTGAGTCTTGCCAAAAGTGCCCGATTTTGTGAAACACGATCTCTAATATTTCTGTGGATTGTTTATCCACAATCTCACCTCCTTATCTTATGAGTTCAACACATCCGAATCCAGAGCTATTTTTTGCACCGAGACCAGCGTCTAAAGCTGTTTGTAAGAGTTCTTGAGAACCTGTAAGTCGAAAGTTGCCGTTCCACCCCTTGATTGGTCTGTTGTCTTCAGGGCTAAAAAATCTTATCGATTCCCATATCCGTCCCAAATTTTCTATTTTTATTGTTTGATTTAGTTCACTTTTTTCTGATGTTATTAGAGTGAATTTTTTTATGAGATTTGCATGTATTTGTTCTCCGAATTCTTGGTCGTAAGGAGAGTGATAGTGAGTAAAATCGCTTCCGTCATATTTTTTAAGGGTAGAGTAGCAGACTATTGGAGAGAGGGTTTGTACTAGTATCTCTTCTGATTTTGCTTGAGGGTTTTCAACAGTTACTTCTTTACATTGAAGGAAATTATTTCCTAGTCTTATTTCTCCCAGGGAAAGAGCATTATTAGCAAGTTGTTCAAGAATGGCGTTAACAGGAGAGGTTATTGAAAGTTTCACGGGGGAAGGAATATATAAAAAGTCTTTTTCTCGTTTTATAGGGCCGTTCCCAAAAAGCTTTGAGAAACAAAATAATTTAAAATGACGTTTCCCTTCATAAATAAACCCTTCATTGTGTAAAAAATGAGCATACTCTTTATCGAGAAGGTTGTATACCATAGCTTGAATTTGATACTGATGTTGTTGTTTAAGTCGTAAGACGTTTCCTTCGGCAATGTCAAAAAGAAGGCATATTTTCATTAGCAAAACCTCCAAGCTTTTTGTTTTCACCGACACATTAATATTAAAGCGTGCTTTTTGTTGTAATCTGAGTATTTAGGACTATCTAATGACAACAAACTCAGAACTTCATGTGTGTTTTTTGATCAACTTTCGCCTGATTAGAAGTAGATTTCGTTTAACGAAGGATTACTATTTTTTGAACTCTGCAAAAAGAGAAAATAAACTATCCCTTGTAGGAAGTAAAAAAAGCACTTATCTTTTCCGCTTGACTTATATTATTTCCATCTCTCTTAGAAATTAAAAAAATTATAATCCATATTTAAATATAAGTCAAGCGGAAAAACATACCTTATAGAAAAATAAAAAATGTTGCGCTGAGAATGCGTCTTTTACTTTCGACATCTCAATTCTCATCATAAGAAATAGAAAATTTTGCTTGATGTTTTTAGTGGGATAAATTTCTTTTTTAAAGAAAATTACGTTCTATTTTAAGAATTATGGAGACATTTCATACCATGTCCTTATATATTAAAAATTTCATAAAACAAGTTTAGCTTAATAATAGTTTTTAGGGAAGTCAAATACACAAACCAGTAAGAGTAAAAGATGGAACGAAACGTTGGCCCATCTACATGGGAATTGTTGTTTTAGTTTGACAAGGTCGGCCTCTGTCTTTATAATTTTATTAGAAGAGTCCTGGTTGTGGGTCATCGCTGGCGGCAACAAGATGCCAGTCCTGTATTCCCAAGCAGAGCTCTTTTCTTTATCTAGATAAAGCAGGTTCCCCGTCTTGATCTGCCTCGCAAACCAATCGCCTGAGGGAACCCTCTTCTTCTCCTTTCCATAAATGCTCGCTAGCTTGTTGATGTCGATCTTACTCACTCTTCCCTTGCGATCTAGATGCATCGCAGCCACGACAGTAGCGCCGTTCTCGTCCTGCAGTTCAAGCATTGCGACAAGCCCTCGATACTTACCACTTGCCTGAGACTCAAAAATAGCAATAGGTTCGGCAAGAGCCATGGGGATTTGTTTCAATAACTCAGGAGTGACGTTGTGCTCTTTGCGGATCTTCTTTATTTTGCCAGCATCCATCTTAACCGGAAAGACTCTTGCCCCCACTAAGTAAAAAACCAGTGGCGTTGTCATCACCGGAACCTGGTCACGAGGGTTAATCTCGCCCGCCAACGCGCGGTCCACAGTCTCTCCCCATACCTTTGTGTCCTGTTGTAGTTGGGCCTCAGCCTGATTTTGCATGTAGATATTGGTATTATTAGGATTCCACGTGTCACGATTGTTGATAGATTTAATCTGGTTAGGAGAAAAAGCAATAATCTCACCGGATTCATCATCAATAACTCCGTCATACCCTTGTTCAATTAAATAATCCATAACCTTACGCCATGTACCTAACCTGTCATGTAAGGCTGTTGTATCTCCGTTATATGGGTTTTTAATCGAAACATAAAGATCTTTTGTCTGGCCCGAAGAACCATAGTCTTGACTTTCCTGTTTGTCGGCTGTTAAATATATTCCAGGGATTTCGCAATCAGGAGAACCATTGTAGCTTCTGGATTTAGCAATGTCGTAAGAATCATCCATCGTCCCCGTATGATATACAATGAGTGGCTTGCCCTCTTCATCAACCACCTTCGAGTCGCCGAACCACTTATAAAAATTATCGTTGAGATTTATGGCCCCGTCCTGGTTGTACGAAACGCCGTCGGCATCAACGCCAAGCGACCCCTCAGCGATCTGAAGGCCCTATCCTGTCGTACCACTCTCTGGGATTGGTCCCATACCGGCCAAGGATAGCCTTCGCTTGTGCCTCGAAAAGAGAAGCGTTGCCCTTAGCCACATCTGCGTCAACTCCTGCAGCCAAGGCCTGGGTCATAAACGAGCTTTTGACATACTCCAGATCTTTTCCTATTGTTTTGTTTCTTGCTACCAGTTTTATCCTGGGTAATAGCGCGCCGGCTTCCCTCCAGAGAATATCTATTCCAATAAAAGTAATAAGAAATGCTACGAGTGGGTTGAGCCTATCGCGAAACCACATTATTTAATCTTGACGTTTATTAAAAAATAAGTTAGACTCGTCAAACATTAAATGTTTCTGTGGCCACAAAACGAGAAAAACTAGAGGAGGAACAGAATTATGTTTCGTTTCGCTAAAAAAAGACTGCTTAGTTTTGCAGTTGCATCTGTTGTTTTTTCTTTTTTACTGGGAAGTTCCAGTGTTTATGCCCATGATTTCTGGGTAAATGCGTCTGCCCCTGAAAAAGACCTTGTAAAGGCGGAAATTGGATATGGACATGATTTCCCAAACCCTGAACCTATTGCGGAAGGTCGTGTGCATCTTTTTGACTCGCTTCAATTAATTAAACCTGACGGGGTTTTGAAACTGAAGCAGGTAGGAGAAAACTATGCTTATCAAGAAAAAGAGGCGTTGAAAAAAGGAAGTTACATTGTTACGGGAACCTATCTTCCTACATTTTGGTCAAAAGGTTCTGATGGTTGGGCTCAAAAGAGCCGCGCACAGCGTCCTGACGCTACATATTGTGAAAAAGTAACAATGTTTGCCAAGGCTGTTTTGAATGTTTCAGGGAGCACAAGTGACGAATTTGTAACGAAACCTATTGGGCAAGAACTCGAAATAGTGCCTTTGGTAAACCCTGCAAAAGTGAAAACGGGAGAAAAATTCCCCGTTCAGATTTTGTTTGATGGCAAACCCCTTCGAACAGCCAAAGTTTCAGCTACCTTTGGTGGTTTTTCAGATAGAGGATATAAGGCCTTTTCTGGAAGGACCGACCTAGAGGGATATATCGACATTATTCCTTTGAAAGCAGGGTATTGGTATGCGGAAGTTGAACATAAGTATGGTTATGAAGACAAAAATGTATGTGATGAGGTTGTTTTGATTTCTACGTTAACTTTTAATATTAATGACTAGTTCTCCTGATCAAGTGTTATAGACAGTAGAATCCCCCTTCTGACCTGCAACTGAAAGGGGTTAGAAGGGGTCTATTACAAGTAAGGTGAAAATTTTATGAAAAATACAGT
This sequence comes from Aminobacterium mobile DSM 12262, assembly GCF_000526395.1. Lineage (NCBI taxonomy): Bacteria > Thermotogati > Synergistota > Synergistia > Synergistales > Aminobacteriaceae > Aminobacterium > Aminobacterium mobile. Next base: position 11,391 of record NZ_JAFZ01000003.1, read on the forward strand.
GAAGAAAAAACGTGGACTCTCTCGTTTGCTTGAAATTGCCGGCGAAAAGAAAAAAATGCTTTTTATATCGGCCATTTTGTCTGCTATAAGTGCCATTTTTATGCTTGTTCCCTTTGTTTCTGTCTATAAGGTGCTGGGAGAACTGCTTAGAAACGCAGATAGTATTTCAGCTGTTAATAAAAATCTTATGGTGCAATGGGGGTGGATAGCCTTTGTAGGCCTTCTGGGAGGTTTAATGTTAATGTATTGCTCCCTTATGTTTTCTCATATAGCGGCTTTTCGTATTTTGTACGGTCTGCGCATGAAACTTGCAAGGCACATTGGCAAACTATCTTTGGGCTATTTGAATGGAACTTCGATTGGTGCAGTTAAAAAAACGTTAGAACAAAATGTTGAACGTATAGAGCTTTTTGTAGCACATACCATTCCTGATATAGTAAACGTTGCAGCTACTGTAGTTGTCATGTTTGCTATCTTCTTCAGCCTCAATGGTTGGATGGCCCTTACATGTCTTTTTGCCTTTGCCCTCAGTGTTGCGACACAAATTTCTATGATGTTCGGGGAAAAGGCTCAACAAAATATGAAATTATATTACGATTCTCTTGAAAAAATTAATGGTTCGGCTGTTCAGTATGTAAGAGGAATGCCTGTGGTTAAAATTTTTGGGCAGACCGTCCATTCTTTTAAAAGATTTTATAAAGATCTTAAAGATTACAGAGATTTTGTAGTTGCTTGTTGCGATAAGTTCGAGAACGGAATGGTTTTTTTCGTAGTTGTTCTCAATTCTTTTTTAACGTTTATTTTGCCTGTCGGTCTGTTGTTTTTAAGCAAGGAACCGCAGAATATGGCTTTTGCCCTTGTATATCTTTTCTTCATTGTTATGGCTCCTGGTGCTTCGTCCCCTCTTTTTAAACTCACGTTTCTTGCTTCAGGAACGCGAGAAATCATTGAGGGGGTAGAGAGGATGGATAAGATATTTAATGAGCCACCAGTGTGTGAGGCTGCGAATCCCAAAATGCCTGAAAGCTACGACGTGACCTTTAAAAACGTATCGTTTGCCTATGAGAATAAAGAAGAGGCAACAAGAATTAAAGCACTCACAGATGTTAGTTTTACGGCGAAAGCAAGAGAAATTACGGCACTGGTTGGTCCTTCTGGTTCAGGTAAGTCTACGGTAGCCAATTTAATCCCGCGCTTTTGGGATGTTTCTCAAGGAGAAATAAAAATTGGAGAAGTGAATATAAAGGATATTCCTACAGAACGTTTGATGAATACTGTCTCTTTTGTTTTTCAGGATACTTTTTTATTCTACGATTCATTATATGAAAATATCCGCATCGGAAAACCTGATGCTACTCGAGAAGAAGTCTATGCAGTGGCAAAAGCGGCACAATGTCATGATTTCATTGAAAGTTTGCCCAATGGTTACGATACATTTATTGGAGAACGAGGCGTATTTTTATCTGGAGGAGAAGAACAACGTGTCTCAGTTGCGAGGGCAATTTTAAAAAACTCTCCCATTCTTGTTCTCGACGAAGCAACTGCATTTGCCGATCCTGAAAATGAGTTCAAAATGCAATTGGCTCTTAAGGAGCTTATTAAAGATAAGACTGTTATTGTTATCGCTCACAGATTATCGTCTATCAAAAATGCCAATAAAATTATCGTATTGAATAACGGGAAAATAGAACAGATTGGCACTCATGATGAATTGACGTCTAAAAGAGGTTTGTACAAACGAATGTGGAATGCCTATACAAAAGCTTTTGACTGGACGTTGAATATTGAAGGGCGTGAGTGTGCATGAAGAATATGTTTCGTAATATTACAGTTGGGCATACGGAAAGGCTTGTACGACCAATTTGTTTCACATTGCTTGCTAATATAGTGAATATTGTTCCCTTTATGTTGTCTATAGAGGCTGTAAGAATAATTTTCCGTTCTTTTGATGGTTCGTCAACGGGTCTCGATACGGCTCGTCTTTGGCTTATCTGTGCTGTGCTTGTTGTCTATATGGTTATTATGTTTATGGCTGAAAAGCCGGCCTATCGTTATAGTTTTCGTAGTGCGTATGAAGTGAGTGCAATAGGTAGAGCCAATCTTGCTGAGCATCTTCGCAAACTTCCTCTTGGATATATTTCAAGTAGAGATCCCGGTGATTTAGCTAATATGCTTATGGGAGACTTTGCACTTATAGAAACGAGTGTGTCTCACCTTTTGCCTCAGTTGATGGGCGCTTTAGCAATGCCACTGTTAGCCTTTATCTCGCTTCTGTGGATTGACTGGCGTATGTCGGTTGCCATGTTTATTGCCCTTCCCTTTACTATCTTGCTTTTGGCTGCAACAGAAAAGTTCCAACATACTTTGGCAGACAGGCAAATGGCTTCTAAAATAGATGCTGGAAACCGTTTGCAAGAATATCTGTTGGGAATCCGTATTATCAAAGCCTATAATCTTGTTGGAGAAAAGTTTAGCCGTCTAGAAAATTCCTTTAGAAAGTTTATGAAAGATAGTATTAGACAAGAAGCTTTGCTCGGGCCAGTTGTAATCCTTTCTATTACTTTAATACGAGCGGGATTGACGTTAATGATCTTAACAGGGGTGTATCTGCTCATAGGCGGTTCCTTAGATCTTCTGACTTTTGTAATGTTTCTTGTTATTGGTTCTCGTGTCTATGATCCACTTACATCTGCTTTGTTTAAATTTGCCGAATTGCGCTATTCAGAACGTGCAGGTGAGCGTATTTTGAATCTTATGAATGAACCTGAAATGAAGGGAACGCAAGAACCAAATGACAATACAGATATAGAGTTTGATAATGTTTGTTTTGCTTATGGAGACAAAGAAGTTTTGCATAATGTCTCTATTTCTATGAAACAGGGAACAATGACGGCACTCGTTGGTCCTTCAGGTAGTGGAAAAAGCACGGTGATGAAGCTTTGTGCTCGTTTTTACGACCCGACAAGTGGAAAGGTGACTTTTGGGGGGCTTGATGTCTCTACTCTTCTTCCTGAGAAACTCATGAAAAAAGTATCAATGGTGTTTCAGGATGTCTATTTATTTCAAGATACGGTAGGCAATAATATCCGTTTTGGTAAAAGTAATGCCACTGACGAAGAGGTTATTGAAGCGTCAAAAAAGGCATGTTGCCATGATTTCATTATGGCGTTACCGAAGGGGTACGATACTATGGTAGGTGAGGGTGGTTGCACTTTGTCAGGAGGAGAAAAGCAACGTGTATCTATTGCCCGTGCGATTCTCAAGAATGCTCCCGTGGCTTTGCTTGATGAGGCGACAGCATCTCTTGATCCAGAGAACGAAGTGGAAGTTCAAAAAGCTATAGGAGAATTAATTACTGGAAGAACGGTTATTGTTATTGCTCATCGCTTAAAAACTGTAAAAAATGCAGATAAAATTATAGTGCTAAACAACGGCAGCGCGGTTGAACAGGGAACCCATAATGAATTAATTGAAAGAGATGATCTCTATAATAAGTTGTGGACAATTCAGCAACAATCTATTGATTGGAAGCTATAGAAAAGCCCTACTGAAGATATTTTTTTCTGTAAAGATCTTTTTGGCTTCTTTGTAACCTATTTCAATTAAGGCATCGGTTTGCTCAACGGAGAACGTATTGAAAGGGGAAAGGTCTGGCCTGATAAGAATATCGCTTTCCTCTGTCTGCAGTTTTGTAGCGGTTTCTAGTGCGATGTGGAAGGATTTGAATAGCACTTCTATAATATTCTCCGGTTTTTTTTGCTTTAATTTGCCAAAGAGATCAACGCTGATGATGAAGTTCGCTCCCATATCCTTAAGGGGTGTTACCGGGACATTTTCAACAAGTTCGCCGTCAACGAGGAGCCGATTGTCTATTTCCACAGGGATAAAAATACCTGGGATACACGAGCTTGCCATTACGGCAGCCGCCACATTTCCACTTTTAAGCACCACTTTTTCACCGCTTGTAATATCCGTTGCTATCATCGCAAGGGGAATACAGGCTTCGTCAAAGGTAACATCTCCGAGATTGTCTGTTATGAGTTTGCCAAGTTTTTTATTTGAGAGCCGCCCGAATTGAGAAAGAGAGATTCTTGAAATGTCCAGCCAGTTCAGACCTTTCAGAAGAATTGCCATTTCTTCCCAGTTTTTGCCAAAGGCGTAAAAGGCAGAGATGATTGCTCCAATGCTTGTTCCAGCGATATAGCTGATGGGGATGTTGAACTCTTCGATTGCTTTTAACACCCCGATATGAGCAGCGCCAAGAACGGCGCCTCCCCCAAAGGCTAGTCCTATATTTTTCTTTCTCCTGAATATTCTCATGTTTTTTCTCCAAGTTGTTGATTTTTTCTACATATAAGTATACCTTAGTGAACCTGTGTAAGAGGCCATGAAGTTTTCTTCCATTACAAGGACGATGGCATGCACATGGGGTCTAAGTAAACAGAACGAAACTCTGGCCCATCTACATGAGCCTCAACAACACTTATTGACACCTTGGGAAAATCCTTTATAATACTAAAGTTAGTTTTGTGAAACTTTATAAATGAATCTCTTATCCCGAGAGGTGGAGGGACTGGCCCGATGAAGCCCGGCAACCTGCCTGAAATAACAAGGTACGGTGCCAATACCAGCAGCCGAAAGGCTGGATGATAAGAGAGGAATGAGCGTTACTTTTTGTGTTTAAAAAGGGCCCTTCCTCTTGGAATGGGTCCTTTTTTGATATCTTTATAATTGGAGGTCGCTAAATGGCAGACAGAAGATTTTTAATTACGTCGGAATCAGTCACAGAGGGGCATCCAGACAAGATTGCAGATCAAATTTCTGATGGCGTGCTCGATGCAATTCTGGCTGATGATCCTATGGGGCGGGTAGCTTGCGAAACTCTCGTAACGACAGGATTGGTGTTAGTGGCTGGAGAGATTAGCACTACTACGTATGTGGATATTCCTAAACTTACTAGAGATATAGTGAAAGAAATCGGTTACACTCGAGCTAAATATGGTTTTGATGGCGATACGTGTGCTGTTATTACTGCCATTGACGAGCAATCTCCCGACATCGCTCAGGGCGTTAATACGGCTCTTGAGGCTCGAAGCCAGGAAGAGGCGAGAGAGGTAGAGCTCTCTAGAACAGGAGCTGGGGATCAGGGGATGATGGTGGGCTATGCATGTAATGAAACTGAAGAATACTTGCCCATGCCCATTGCCTTTGCCCATCGTTTGGCTCGGCGCGTGGCGCAGGTTCGAAAAGACGGAACCATCCCATACCTCCGTCCAGACGGAAAAACTCAGGTTACTCTTGAGTATGTTGATGGTCATGCCATTATGGCAGATACAATTATAGTGTCAGTTCAACACCATCCAGGAGCAACAGAAGCTCAAATCCGGGGAGACATTATAGAGCATGTTATTACCCCTATTATTCCAGAGCACCTGATGAAACCGGAGACGCGCATTCTTATTAACCCTACCGGTCGTTTTGTGAAGGGTGGCCCTATGGCTGATTCCGGCCTTACTGGGCGCAAGATTATTGTAGATACCTACGGTGGTTGGGTTCCTCATGGGGGAGGGGCTTTTTCAGGCAAAGACCCGACGAAAGTCGACCGCTCTGGCGCTTATATGACTCGCTATGCAGCGAAGAACGTAGTTGCAGCCGGGTTGGCTGAAAAATGTCTGATTCAGGTTGCCTATGCTATTGGAGTAGCTGAGCCAGTTTCAATTATGGTAGATACGTACGGGACAGGGAAGCTCTCTGACGAGGTGTTGACAGATCTTGTAGAGCGGCATTTTGATTTCAGGCCTGCCGCAATGATTCGAGACTTGGATTTGCGTCGCCCGCAATATCGTCGACTTGCCGCCTATGGCCATATGGGGCGTATTGATCTCGATCCCCTGCCTGCCTGGGAAAAAACCGATCGAGCTGGAGCTTTGGCTCGAGACGCTCGAAATCTTTAAAGAAAAAAGAGAGAGCGTATTCAAAAAACGAAGTGCACCTCATGCGGGGTTTTATGTCCAACTTTTGAGGTGCACTTTTTTGTTATTCTTTTCAGTTCAAATATTAACGTATCCTGAAGGCGTATACCTTGCTATCCATGCTGCCAACATAGAGAATTCCGTTATAAACAACAGGAGAAGCAAGAATTTCCCGTCCTGTCTGATAGGCCCATTCTTCTTGCCCATTTGCTGCGGAGAGAGCAATAATTTTCCCCGTATCTGTTCCAATGTAAACAATCCCATTATCTACTACAGGATTTGCATGAACAGCTCCATCAAGGGTGAAGGTCCAGAGCCTTTGCCCCGTGATGGCGTCTATAGCATGAAATACTCCGTTTTGAGTTCCGAAAAAGAGCCGTCCATCTGCAGGAATGGCTGATGTAGTAATAGCCGCGCCAGCATTGTACTTCCACTGGGGGATGATCCCCTTTATTTTTACTGAGGAAAGACGACCGTCCCAGCTTCCAAAGTAGATAAATCCCTTCCATGTTGTGGAGGCCGTGTCAATGGGGCCACCAGATCCGCCGCCCCACTGCCTTTTTCCTGTTTTGGGGTCAAGAGCATGAAATTTCCCTGTATGATCTCCCACGTAGAGAAGTCCTTCATGGTAGAGAGGTGTGGAACGGAGCTCCCTGCCGGTATCGAAGGTCCATAGAACAGCACCGGTAGTAGGGTCAAAGGCATATATTCGCCCATCAGCACTGCCTGCAAAGAGAAGATCAGAACCGTATATAGGAGATCCCCATATAGCGCCAGGTCCCAAGTCGGTCCCGACCAGAGTTTGCCATAGCAAGTTTCCTGTTTCCCGATTGAGAGCAAAGATTCTTCCGTCAGTTCCCCCGACAAAAAGAGTGGTATCGTTCATAGCTGGAGAACCGTTGATAGATGTCCCTGCTAGATATTGCCATATCAAAGCTCCTGTCTCTCCATCTAGAGCGTAGACAGATCCACCTTCATCACCTATGTAGACGGTGTTGTTTGCAGCGGCAGGCGTTCCAGTAAGAGGAGTACTGGCCTCAAATTGCCAAAGAGGTTGAACTTCCGAAGCCAAGGCAACATAATTGTAAGTAAAGATAGAAAGAGTAACTAACAAAAAAAGGAGGTAACTTTTTTTCATTCGTTCAGCTCCCCTTTCGAGTCTATATTTATGTAACGTATACTATAATCTACACTATATTCTACATTATATTAGACTGTTAATGCAGGCCTAATTACTCTATATGTACGGTATAATAGCCATCTATATACTCGCTGCGTGAAGAAGGTTGATATTCCTATGAAGGTAGAGCATCTTATCCTTGCCCGAAAATGGTTTGAAGATTTTGTTGCGGATTTTGCCACTCCAGAAGGCGATCTTCCCCATCTGCTTCTTTTGAAAAAGGAACATAGTTATCGAGTGGAGGCGAATAGTGGTTCTCTCGCCGCAGCCCTTGAATGGGAAGGAGACGCAGTTCGCATAGCAGACGTTCTTGGGTTGCTCCATGATATAGGGCGATTCCCTCAATATCGAGACTATGGCACCTTTTCTGATGGAAGTTCTATAGATCACGGGGATGCAGGAGTAACCATCCTTGAACGTTCTTTCCCTTGGTCTGGAATCTCCCCCTCAACTAAAAAAATTCTTCTTGAAGGAATCCGTTACCATAACAAAATGGATATTGCAGACACGTTGTCTCCTGAGGAACGGACTCTATGCCAACTTGTAAGGGATGCGGATAAGATCGATATCCTAGCCTTAATTCGACAATGTATAAAAGAGGGGAAAGTACAGGAACTTTCCCCAGGACTGAAAGAGGATGTACCAGTCTCTCCAGATCTGTTGGAGGATTTAGTGTCTACTGGGAAAGCCTCTTATAAGAAAGTCCACTCATTAACAGATTTCCTTGCATTACAATTGAGTTGGGTATTCGATATCAATTACCCTCAAACATTTCAGATGCTTGAAGAAGCGGGAAGTCTCTCCTGGATTGTAGATCAGCTTCAAAAAGAGAAGGAGTTGCTTCCTTTTATCGAGGAAGCCATGAAGCATGTAGAGGCACAACTTGCCCTTTTATAGAAATAGAAAAGGAAAAGGAAAAGAGGAGGAGCTGTTCAGCACTCCAAAAGTTGGACAAAGAAGCCAGCATTTGGAGGTGCATTTCAAGCCCCCCTCTTTTTTTATGCGGTGGTTTCTACTTCGCTAAGCTCCGCTTGCTCTTCAAAAGAAAAAACCTTGTTAAGATCAAGAATGATGATCAGGCGTTTCTCAACTTTAGCAACACCGGTAATAAATTCCTGATTCATTCCCATGGCGATCATTTGGGGAGGTGTCTCTACTGCGCCGTCTGGGATCCGCAGAATTTCACTGACCCCGTCTACGAGAATTCCTACCATCTGAGATTCCATATTGACAACAATAATTCGTCGCTGTCCGTCATCTTCCACAGTTGTGTTTCCAATTCCAAAACGCTTGCATAAATCTACGATAGGAACAATCTGCCCGCGGAGGTTTACAATCCCTTCAATAAAATTCGAGGCTTGAGGAATTTTCGTAATTTCCTGAGTCCTGACGATCTCTCGTACTTGTGAGATGTCGATGCCAAATTCTTCGCTGCCAAGAGCAAACACTACTAATTGTTGTTCAGCCATATCCTTGTCTTCACCTTCCTTTGTGAGGATCAGAACTTCAACCTATATTAATAATAGCAAAGAATCGGAAAATAATCGTGTCGAGTTGCATAAAATCTTTGATAGTGGTAATAATAAATATTAGTAAAAGTAATAAAATAAATACCGGTTAGCTATATTAATAGCAGTTTTAATTTTCTTAATGAGAGAGGTGCTTTGTATGAAAAGTCTTAATTCCCTTCTCATGTCTCGCATTGGACCTATCATCACAGGCGGGGTTGTTGGGCTTCTTGCCGCTCTTCTGGTGCATTGGGGAAATCCGGGCAACATGGGAATCTGTGTCGCATGTTTTACCAGAGATATAGCTGGTGCTCTAGGGCTTCATCGGGCAGCTGTGGTTCAGTATATTCGTCCGGAAATAGCCGGCTTTATTCTCGGCTCTTTCATTTCAGCTCTTGCGTATCGCGAATATGTTCCTCGCAGCGGGTCTTCTCCAGTGATCCGTTTCTTTTTGGGCATGTTTGCGATGATAGGGGCTTTAGTTTTTCTTGGTTGCCCATGGAGAGCGTATCTCCGGTTAGCCGGAGGAGATTGGAATGCCATTGCTGGCATTGCCGGTCTTGTTGCGGGCATAGGTATTGGTATTGTTTTCTTGTGGAAGGGCTTTAGTCTGGGGCGTTCTTATGAGTCAGCGAAACCATCAGGCCTGTTTATGCCCATAGCAGCTGTGGCTCTTCTTGTTTTGCTTATTATGGCGCCAACTTTTGGTCCTGAAGGTTCTGGCCCTATCTTTTTTTCGGAGAAGGGCCCGGGGGCAGCTCATGCTCCTCTTATGGTGGCTCTTGCTGTAGGCCTTATTGTTGGATGGATGGCGCAGAGGAGCCGTTTCTGTACAGTAGGAGCTATTCGTGATCTTATTATGTTGCGAGATGCTCATCTATTTAACGGAGTTTTGGCTTTTATCGTCGTAGCTTTTGTGGCGAATATGGCATTAGGACAGTTTCATCCTGGCTTTGAGGGACAGCCTGTGGCTCATTCCAATGCTCTTTGGAACTTTATGGGGATGGTTGTGTCTGGCCTGGCCTTTACGTTGGCAGGCGGATGCCCTGGCCGTCAGTTTATTATGAGTGGCGAAGGTGATGGCGATGCTGCTGTTTTTGTGCTTGGAATGCTTGTTGGTGCGGCATTTAGCCACAACTTCAATTTGGCTAGCTCTCCTGCAGGGACAGGCGCCTTTGGTCCATCTTCGGTTATAGTCGGCTTCATTTTCTGTCTCGCCGTTGGATTTATGATGCGAGAGAGATTGGATTAGGAGGAAATAAGATGAGCGAATCTCGTATTGTTGATGCTCGAGGCCTTTCTTGTCCCCAGCCAGTTCTTGAGACGCGGAAAGTTCTTAAAGATTTGACTGGTGGCCGGGTGGAAATATTAGTAGACACTGTAACATCTCGGGAAAATGTGGCTCGTTTTGGGCGAAGCCAGAAATGGAACGTTGCCATCGACGAATTTGAAGGTGGATATAAAGTGATTCTTACGAAGTAAATGCCTATGGATACTTTATTTTTGAATTCTTTTGTTGAAGCGAGTCTCCCTTTTAGGATAGAATAGGCAAGCTTGTCTAAAAATAGCAAAGGCAAGATCTATGCTAAAAGAGGAGAGATGTTGTTGAGCCGTTCCATTCCTGTTTTAAAAGTGGGAAAGTATCAGCCGCGTTACCCCCTGGTTCAGGGGGGGATGGGCGTCGCTATATCCGGCCCGAATTTGGCGGGACATGTGGCGCGTTATGGAGGGGTCGGCACGATTGCCAGTGTAGGGTTAGCCTGTACTGAACCTTATTACAACGGTCATAACTATTTTGAGGCTAATCAGAGAGCGGTCAAAGAGGGGCTCATACGAGCTCGAGAGATTACAGGAGAGTCGGGCGTTCTCGCTGTCAACTGCATGGTGGCCCTTACTGACTATGAACTCCACGTGCGAGCTGCGTGCGAGGGCGGAGTCAATATTATTATTTCAGGAGCTGGGTTGCCCATCAAGCTTCCTGACTATACCAAGGATTTCCCCGATGTAGCGCTCGTTCCTATTGTCAGCTCTACGAAGGCTGCGAGTCTTCTGGCCCGTCGGTGGGAACGTTTGTACCATCGTCTTCCTGATGGCTTTGTAGTGGAAACGCCTCTTTACGCAGGAGGACACCTTGGGGTAACAAAAATGGAGCAAGTAGAGAATCCAGAATTTTCCCTGGATGTAGTAATACCAGAGTTAGTAGAGTATTTAGAGAAAGAGCTGAAAGCTCCGATTCCTATTATTGCTGCAGGAGGAATCTGGACAAGGGAAGATGTGGAACATGCTTTTGATCTTGGTGCCAGTGGCGTGCAAATGGGAACCCGTTTCGCCTGTACTTTTGAAGGGGATGCATCAGATCGTTTTAAGCAGGCATATATTGACGCTACAGAAGATGATGTTGTGATTATTCAGAGTCCAGCAGGTCTTCCGGGCCGAGCCATTCGGTCTCCCTTCATAGAGAAGTACTTAAACGGCGAAGTAGGGAGAAAACCGTGTATTGCTAACTGTCTAACCCATTGCCGTTATCGTACGGAGAAAAAGACATTCTGCATTGCGCAAGCCCTTATGGATGCCTACTTCGGTAATTGGGAAGAAGGATTATTTTTCTGTGGCTCCAATGTGACGAAAATTACCAAGATGGAACATGTAGCAGATATTATTGAAGAACTTTTTGGATCAAACGAGGGGAATGAGTAATTCTCCCTTAGGCGAACTCTTCCTAGAGTAGAGTTCGCCTTTTCTTTCGGGAGTGGTGTACAGTGTTTAGAAAAACCTTTTTTTCAGCAAATGTCTTCATGCTTTTGAGTGTACTATCCCTTCTATTCTTAGCGTCTGCGGCTATGGCTCAAGTCCCTTCGCTCCCTTCACAGCTCGCCACAGAAGAGTCTACATCTCAAGAATCTCCGTATACAGTAGAGAAGGTACAGGCACGAGTAGAAGAGATACAAAAGAATATTGATAGTTTACGAGCTTCAGAAAAACAGTTGACATCGGAACAAGGTGGGCTTTCGTCATTCCAATTTCAGGAGCGTTTAGGCCTTTTTGAATCGCTGTTGACCCTATATCGGCGTTTCCAGTCTCTTTCAGATCGTATTGCTCAATTGCAGGCTGATTTTGACCGTAGGCAGAGCGATATGAAGAGAGATGTGGCTGCTTTCGTAGAAAAAAAGCCTCCCTACTCTCTTAGTTTTTATGAGGGCTATAGAGAACACCTCGATCCTATTTCCCAGGAAATCGATACTATAAGTTATGGACAACGTTTTGTTGAAGGCAGTCTCCCTTCTCTTCGCGATAGGGCAAGGGTTGATGAACAACGTCTCGTAGCCTTGGAAGAGGCATTGCAAAATGGGGGGACTTCCGAGTGGGAGAAACAACAGGCAGAATTACAGCTTGAAAGGGATCGTTTGCTATTTGCCTCAGGAGAAAAGTCCTTGGAAGAAAGCCGCCTCCGCCTTAATCTTTTAGAGATGGACAAGAAAAATTTGCTTGATGGGTTGAAATGGATTGGGCAAAATCTTCAATATGATGAGGCAGATCTGAACAGGCAGATCGATCAGATAAAAGAGAGAGAAGCAGATCTTCAGCGTCAGGCAGATGAGCTGAGGAAAGACCTTAATACAGCTACAGAGGAACTGGTGAACGCACAAACCCACTTCGAGACGGCGCCGGAAGGAGAAAAGAAAGATATATATAAGGCTGCCTTAAAGGAAAAAGAAGTATGGCAGACATACTATCAGACGGCCCTTGACCAAACAGATCAGGCGAGGCTCTGGGAGGAAGAGACGAGAGAAATTTGGGAAGCTCGATATAGGTTACTGCAGAAAAAACTTCCTACGGAAGAGCTCGTGAAACTTCAAGTAGATGTGAACGTCCGAAAGAAAAACCTCGACAGCTTGTTGCTTGGATTGCAGAAAAAACAAATTTCCTTGCAATCGAGGCTTTTATCGGTAAATAATCTTTATGCTTCTCAAAATGAAAGTTCTCAAGTGTTGAAGTTCCTGAAAAGAGAGAGCGATGGATTAAAAAAACAGGCAGAACTTAATACCCAATATATGTCTCGGTTACTAGGGGTATCTATGCTCAATAATCGCTTGCTTGAAGAGGTAGACAGCCGACTAGGGTCGGTAACGCTCACGGAAAAGGTTTCTTCAGCAGGTCGTGAGAGGGTTTTGGCGTTTCTTAATTTCCAGTTATGGTCTGGGAACGGCTATACCATTACAATTAAAAAATTGATCCTGGCAGTTATTATTGTACTTTTGGGGTTGCTTATAAGCCGTAAAGTGACCAAGTGGTTTACGAAGCGTCTTCTTGAACGATTTGAGATGGACCCTACCGCAGCTATGGCGATACAGAAAGGGCTTTTCTTTTTCCTCACCTTTCTTTTTGTCCTCATGGCTTTAGATATGGTAAATATTCCTTTAACGGCTTTTGCCTTTCTAGGTGGTGCTCTTGTTCTTGGCCTTGGCATTGGCGCTCAAAATTTTTTCAGCAACCTTATCAGCGGTTTGATTCTCTTTATGAGCAAGCCCTTCAGACTACGAGATGTGGTGCAGGTTGATGATGTTCTCGGTACAGTTGAAGAGATAGGGGCACGTTCTACCAGAATTCGTACTTTTGATAATGTAGACGTGCTTGTTCCGAATCGATATTTTTTGGAGAATCGAATTATAAACTGGAATCTTTCCGATCAGTTGCTTCGAGGGGTTGTAAGCGTTGGCGTGGCTTATGGCTCTCCAGTAAAGGACGTAGAGAGGCTTCTTCTTCAGGCAGCAACGTCTCATCCTAATGTGCTTTCTATGCCAGAACCCTATGTAGTGTTCCGAAATTTCGGTACCAGTGCTCTTGAGTTCGATCTCTATTTTTGGCTGGACATGCGCCAAACGGCTCGTTTTAAGGTGCAAAGCGATCTGCGTTATAAAATACTTGATCTTTTTGAAACGCAAAAAGTTTCCATTGCCTTCCCTCAAATGGACATTCATCTCGATGCAGCGGCTCCTCTTCCTGTGACAGTAACGCATGGGGAAAGGGATAATAGGAGGGAATAAAACTCATGGGACAATTAGTTCCGTCCCCACCTGAACTTCTGTCCTTGTGCCTAAAGCTAGTTTCTTTTCCGAGCGTTACCACATTGCCGGGAGAAGAAAACAATGTAGGGCATTATATATATGAGTGGGTAGCTTCTTTACCCTACTTCCAATCTCATCCTGAACATATAGTCATGATTCCAGTAGAAAATGACCCTTTGCAGCGCTTTTGTGTGGGAGCTTTTCTTGAAGCGTTCCCTTCGTGTAGCCAAACCATTATTCTTACAGGTCACTTTGATGTGGTAGGAACAGAAGGGTTTGGCTCACTTGCTTCTTGGGCTTTTGAGCCCCAAGAGTATATGGCTCGAATTCAAAAGGAAATGTTGCCTTCCGATGTTAGACGAGATCTAGAGAGTGGTGAGTATCTTTTTGGTCGTGGTATTGCCGATATGAAGTATGGCTTGGCATTGGAAATGGCATGTATGAAGATGTACGCTCAGGCCAGAGAGGAGCTTGGTGCAAACCTGTTGTTTCTTGCCGTATGTGACGAAGAAAACATGTCTTCCGGCATGCGAAGTGTTGTACCGTGGCTTCGTCGTTTTAGAGAAGAGAAGGGTCTTCAATATATAGCCTGTTTGAATACAGAGCCTTCTGTGGGAGAGCCAAAAGAAAAGGGAGCTCTCTATTTGGGAACGATTGGCAAACTTATGCCTGTTTTTCTTTGTGTAGGGCGAGAGGCTCATGTGGGAGAGTATTTTAAGGGGGTTAGTGCAACTCTTATGGCGTCATGCCTTACCGTACTTATAGAGGGAGATGAAGAGAGCGCTGATACATGGCGTGGTTTTTCTTTCCCCCCAATGGCTGGGTTGAAGCTTGCAGATTTACAAGATGGTTATTCTGTTACTCTTCCAGAAATGGCGGTCACTTTTTTCAATAGCCTTCTCGTTACGAAGTCTCCTCGGCAACTGTTGGCTTATATGAAACAACGAGCGCAAGAAGCGTTACAACAGGCTCTTGCCCTTCGTGAATCGTCGGGAAAAAAACTGGCCCCATCTCTTTTTGATGGAGAGCCGGAGCGAGGGGCCGTTATAACGGTGGAAGAACTACTCTGTGAGGTTGCCAGAAAACGAGGCCTTTCCCCTAAAGCTCTTATGAAGGAAATAGCGCTCTCTATTCATGATGGAAAAAACATTCATCAACGAGGTATAGAGGTAATGCAAACCCTTGCCCGTCAATGGGGAAGAAAGGGTCCTTTTATTGTTATAGGTTTTTTGCCTCCTTATTATCCCTCTCGGTGCAATAATGAAGAGATTGCCGGGGAGAAGGGGATGCGCCTTTTATGCGAAGAGCTTGTCCAAAAGGGAAAGAATATTGGATTCTCCCTGGAAGTGCGAGAAATTTTTGAGGGAATTATGGATCTTAGTTATTTAGGGTTTCAGGGAAATTTAAATGATCTTGAAGGGGTGGCTCAAAATACCCCTCTTTGGAATATAGACTATTATTTCCCTTCGGAAGACATTTTATGCCTTCATATCCCAATTCTGAATATGGGACCTATAGGGAAAGACGCACATCAATCTACAGAGCGGCTCTACCTTCCCTACGCTCTTCACGGTCTTCCCCTTCTTTTTGTTGAGGCGTTGGAGCGAATTCCGGACCTTTGTAAAGAAACAAACGTTGAATAAAACGCAATGGGTCTCCCTTGTAGTGGAGAACTAAAATTAATAATTTCCCTCAAACCTCATGTATCTCTCTTCCCGTTTTATGCGCTAGGGAACAAGATTATTGCGAAGATGAACCAAAAAGTCCTGCACGTTGGTCACGATGGGAGTGACCGAGAGAGTTCCCCGATCCCGAAGCTTATTTACTGCGAATTCTGATACGTCAACGGAATAGATATATACAGGGCGGATCTTCCCCTCTTTGCATGTGAATGCAGGAGTCATGTTCCCGGCAGCAATAGTATGGAGCTGGGTAGCGAGAGCGATCATGGTTGTAGCTTTGCGGGTATGTGTTCTCATGGCATCTTGAGCCTCGTATACATCCCCGATAACAGGCGGCAGCGGGCCATCGTCCCGTATAGATCCGGCAAGTACAATGGGAACGCCCTTTTTAAGAGCAGAATAAATAACGCCATCTCGAATATCTTCTTCTCTTATAAGCTTCTCTAAAGAGCCGTAATTTCGCGCAGTGTTGAGAAGATCCAGGTGATTGTAATGACCGAGAGGCTGTTGGGCCTGGGTATAAATGTTTTGACCAAGAGCTGTTCTCATCATGCCACCTTCTAGGTCGTGGGTGGCGAGGGCGTTGCCAGCCAGGAGGGCATGAGCATAGCCATGTTCTATCAGTTCCGACAGGGCGCTTCTCGAGTCGTGATCGAAAACTACAGCTGGACCTAGAACCCATACAATGTAACCATGGTCTTTTTCATATCTTAAAAGTTCGTAAAGCATGTCGTAATCTCGTGAGTAGGCAGTCTCCCTGGATCGGCCAGTACGAAAGGAGAAAATATCTTGGTTTTCCTTCACGTTCGTTGTCTTGAAACCGTGGGAATGGACGTATATTCCTTCGCTTCCATCTTCATTTCTTCCGACGAAAACCATATCTCCAATATGAAGATGGCGAAACTCTACAGCCTCCACAACAAGGCCCTCACGAAGAACGGGGACGCAGTCCATTCTGCTTTCAGAAACAAGAATCCATTGCCCTCCAACCTTGAAGTACTCGGGGAAAATAGAAAGAGCGTGGTAATTGGAAGGAGCTACGCCTTCTTTCTCTACTGTTTTTACTGTTGCTTCCCGAGCGGAGAAGAAGGGCTCTTTTTGGAAGTCTGGTTCAATATAAATGGGTAATTGAAAAGACATACCTTTTCCCTCCTGGATGTTATAATTTATAGACTATTAGGAAAATTTCAATTGCATTACGACTTGTTTTCTCTGTACAATGATTATACCTCACAGCAAACTTTCTATAGGAGGTGGTACGTGGTGAAAGGAAGCAGTATCTGTTTGAAGAGAGTGGTAGGGCTTGTTGTGCTTGGGCTTCTGTTGGGGATGGTTCTCCTTGCCCCAGCTGCTGCAGAAGAGAAACCAATTAAGATTGGTTACTTGGCAGCTCTTACCGGGGATTGGGCGGCGTATGGGCAGACTGAAGAAAAGACGGCTCGTATGGCAGTGGATGAAATCAACGCTCAAGGAGGCGTTTTGGGGAGAAAACTTGAACTTGTAGTGTACGATTTCAGAACCAGGGCTGAAGATGCCGTGAATGCCGTGCGGCGCATGATAGAGGAAGACAAAGTTGTCGCCATTGTAGGAGCAAATGGCAGTGGTATTAATATTGCAACGGCTCCTCTTGTGAACAGATATGAAGTTCCGCAGATTGGTACTGTCTCTACGAATCCGCTGGTGACGGTAGACGAGAAAGGGAAGGTCCGTCCTTACTCTTTCCGAATTTGTTTTACTGACCCCTATCAGGGGAAACTTATTGCCTATTTTGCAGCCAATGAATTAAAGCGAATGAATGCAGCAATTCTTTATGATGTAGGGAATGATTACTCTCAAGGCCTTCGGGAATTTTTTATGAAAAGCTATGGGGAATATGGTGGGAAAGTTGTAGCTGATCTCGGTTTCCGTGGAGGACAGGATGTAGATTTTAGAGCCCAACTCACGGAGATACGAGACAAGAAAGCTGATGTGCTGGTACTTCCCAACATGGGAAAAGAAATGGCTCTTATTATGAAACAGGCTAGGGAGCTTGGATTAAAAGACATTATTTTTGTTGGTGGGGATGGATATGGCGAGTTCATGTGGGAAATAGCTGGGCCCGCAATGGAAAACTCCTATTGGATTAACCATGTAGCCCCTGAAGATCCTGCCATGCAGCCCTTCTTCAAGGCCTATAAAGAAAAATGGAAAGATGAATGTAAAGAGTTTGTGAATGGTGTTTTGGGCTATGATTCTATCTATTGGCTTGCCGACGCTATTGCCAGGGCGGGGAAGGATGATCCTAAAGCTATTCGTGATGCCTTGGCCGCTACATCTGGTCTTGTACTTCATCATGCTACCATTACGATCGATCCCGAAACGAATACTCCCAAAGACAAAGATGGCGTAGTCCTCATTGCGAAAGACGGACGAGGGCAGTTCTTTAAGAAGATCAAACCTTAGAAAAACGAAGAGATTACCTACTATACGGGGCGGTCTTTATAGAGCCGCCCCGTTTTCTTAAGGAAGGAGTGAGACGATCAATGGCTACTTTGTTGCAGCAAGTGATTAACGGTCTTTCCCTTGGTTCTGTCTATGCTCTCATTGCCGTGGGGTATTCTCTTGTCTACTCCATTCTCCTTTTCTCAAATTTCGCTCATGGAGGATTCCTTGTTATTGGCGGCTATCTTTGTTATGGAGCTCTGAAAACATTAGGGCTCAGTATATGGGTGGCGGGCTTTATTTCCTTGCTGGGCGCCGGGGTTGCGGCAGTTGTGACTGAGCGTATTGCCTATAAGCCTATTCGTGAACGAACACGGGTTACTCTCTATCTTTTAATTGCTTCTATGGGCATGAGCATTGTGATTGAAAATATTTTTGTCATTGTGGCGGGAGGGCGCTTTCGGGCCTTGCCTCCCGTTATTCCAACCCAGCCGGTCCATCTTTTCAATATTGCTACAACTAGTGCTTTCGATCTGCTTTCTTTTGTCGTGGCATTGGTGGCCCTGGGCTGCTTGCAAATTTTCCTTACAAAAACCAAATGGGGATTGGCTATACGGGCAGCAGCTTGTGATCTGCGTACTGCCGGGCTCATGGGAGTGAATGTGAATCTTCTCGTGTCAATTGTCTTTTTTGTGGCAGGGGCTTTAGCAGCTATAGGGGGAATATTCCTCTCCGTTCGTTATACTCTCTACCCTCAGTTGGGAGCCATTACAATCAAGGCCTTTGTGGCGGCTGTCATTGGCGGGCTGGGATCTTTGCCTGGAGCTGTGGTGGGGAGTTTGATCCTCGGGTTGGCAGAAATGCTGACAGCAGGCTTTATATCGAGCCAGATGAGAGATTTGGTGGTTTTCTCACTTCTGGTTATAACCCTTCTTATTCGTCCTACGGGGTTGTTTGGTAAACAGGTTGGCGAAAAGGTGTAGGTGGGGCTATGTCTGGATATACTGAAGGTATTATTATTCTTCTTTGCATCAACGGCATTGCGGCTATGGGGGTTTCTCTTTTAACGGGTTTTACTGGCGTATTCACGTTAGGGCACGCTGCCTATATGGCTTTGGGGGCTTACACATCTGCCATTCTTACGGTGCATTATGGATTGCACTGGTTCCCGGCTATTCTGTTAGGTGGAGGGGTGGCGGTTCTGGTGGCTTACGGCATAGGAGTTCCTACGTTGCGTCTTATGGGAGATTATTACGCCATTGCATCCATTGGCTTGGGTGAGGCTATTCGTTTGATCCTCGAGAATTGGCAGTCTCTTACGCGAGGGGCCCGGGGATATCCTGGCATTGAGCCCTACACAACTCTTCCTGTGGCGCTTACCTTTTTTGTCATTATGGCCATATGCATGTTTAATTTTATTAAAAGTAGATACGGCCGATCTTTCAAGGCCTGTCGTGATGATTACGTTGCCGCATCTCTCCTCGGACTTCCTACAGCAAAGATACGAATCCTCAGTCTCATTATATCGGCGTTTTATTGCGGCGTTGCTGGTGCCCTGCTGGCTGGATTCCTTTCTTTTATCCAACCTATTATGTTCGATATGCTTAAATCTACAGAACTTACGGCTGTCGTGGTTTTTGGTGGTTTGGGGTCTATGACTGGCACCCTTGTTGGGACAGTGGTCATTACATTGGTTACGGAACTCTTTCGTCCCATCTCCCAATATCGCATGCTTATTTATGGTGCAGTGTTAGTTGTTATTATGGTGCTTCGTCCGGAGGGGATTATGGGAGGGCTTAATGGCGAAGATCTTACGAGAAAGTTTTTCAGGAGGAAAGACCATGGCGGCACTCCTTGAGTTAGATAGAATCAACAAATCTTTTGGCGGCGTTCAGGCTGTTCAGAATATGAGCTTTATGATGGGTGAACGTGACGTAGTGGGGTTGATCGGTCCTAACGGAGCAGGAAAAACCACAATCTTCAACATCATTACCGGTGTATATGCCCCTGATTCTGGTCGCATTCTTTTTGAGGGGGAAGATATTACATCCCTTAAAACGTACGAGATTATTCAAAGAGACATAGCGAGGACCTTCCAGAATCTGCGTCTTTTCCCTCGTTCCTCTGCTCTTGAGAATGTGATGACCGCAGCTCAGTGCCAAGAACCCTATTCTTTCGCTGAGGCGGTAACCCATATGGGACGATGGAGGGAAAAAGAACGGAGTATCCGTGATATGAGCATGGAGCTTCTGCAGAGGGTGGGGCTTGCCGATCGGGCATTACAACCTGCAGGTACTCTTCCCTATGGTTATCAACGGCGACTTGAGATAGCCAGAGCCCTGGCTTTGAATCCGCGACTGTTACTTTTAGATGAACCAGCCGCGGGAATGAATCCCGAAG
This sequence comes from Aminobacterium mobile DSM 12262, assembly GCF_000526395.1. Taxonomy (NCBI): domain Bacteria; kingdom Thermotogati; phylum Synergistota; class Synergistia; order Synergistales; family Aminobacteriaceae; genus Aminobacterium; species Aminobacterium mobile. The sequence goes on from NZ_JAFZ01000003.1 coordinate 31,620, forward strand.
AAGTGCTGGCTCTTAATGAGCTGATTCGAGAGATTCATAAAGATTTTCCTCTGGCTATTCTCGTTATAGAGCATCATATGGATCTGGTTATGGAAGTGTGTCCTCATATTATTTGTATGAATTTCGGGGCTAAAATTGCGGAAGGGTCCCCTGAAGATATTCAGAACGATCCGGAAGTGCTTAAAGCGTATCTTGGGGAGGAGGAAAATCATCATGACTGAGCCTCAGCAGTGTCCTCTCCTCAATGTCCATAATTTGCAGGTAAGCTATGGGGCGATTCGGGCATTACGGGGAGTGTCTCTTTATGTAAATGAAGGGGAAATTGTATGTGTTATTGGAGCTAATGGTGCAGGGAAGTCCACTTTGATGAATGCTCTCATGGCGGAGGTTCCGAGAGAGGGAGGCGAAATCCTTTTTGATGGAGGTCCTTTGGCTCGTCGAAGTTATGATGTAGTGAAACAGGGAGTGTCCCTTGTTCCTGAAGGGCGGCGAGTGTTTGTTTCTCTTACAGTCTATGAGAACCTGATGATGGGAGCTTTCCCAAGGCGGGACAGGGGACAGATTCGGGAGGATTTAGAGTGGGTTTTCTCGCTCTTCCCTAGGCTGGAAGAGCGAAAGAGCCAATATGCGGGTACTCTTTCCGGAGGCGAACAGCAAATGCTGTCTATTGGCCGGGCTCTCATGTCTCGTCCGAGGCTTCTTCTCCTCGATGAGCCGTCGCTGGGGTTGGCGCCTATTATCATAAAAGACATTTTTAAGGAGCTGAAAAGAATTAACTCTGAAGGAGTAACAATTCTTCTTGTGGAGCAGAATGCCCGACAGGCCCTTCTTTTATCTGATCGAGGCTACGTGCTTCAGACAGGAGGGCTTATTTTGGCAGGAACTTCTTCCGAGCTTTTGAATAACCCGGATATTCGGGGTGCCTATCTCGGCACTGGACGGAAAAAAGGTCTTCTGTAAAGGAGAAGAGAAGTCCGTATACGTAAGAAGATATATTAGATGTAGGTTGCGTAAAAGCAGGGGCTTCCCATTGTAAAAAGCCCCTGCTTTTTTATTGAGCAAATATATATTATTTCCCCTGTCTGGCTTAACAGTTTGCTAGCACAAATCATCGGCAAAGTAGAGTGGCCTCGTGTCACTAGCCAGCTAATGCATAAGCTTCCTTTTACCCTCCCCCGACAGGTGGGAAAATATTAACAGTGTCACTGTCGTTCAGAGGGGTGTCCAGCCCTTGTAAATGGACGATGTGTTTCCCATTCACCATAATGATGGTGCCCATTAAAAGCTTTTTTGGCATGTCGTTGCCAGACCAAATCCACTTGTCAAATTTCTCTCCGTATTTTTCCGAGAGATCTTTCAGAAGATCTTTTACAGTGGGAGGCGCCGGGATGTTAAATTCTTTTTGACCAGTAGCGTACATAAGAAAAGCATGTACTCGAAGTATCATTTGTTGCTCCCCTCCTTTCCCTATACGTATTATCTATTTTCGAGATAGAGTTTGCAAATCCCATCAATATATTCTTGACAAATATGGTAGGGTATAGTATGAATAGTTGCGCAGTAAAGTTCTCGAAGAAAGAAGGTGAACAGCCCCGTGAAACTGTCTACAAAAACAAGGTATGGTCTTCGGGCCATGTTAGAGCTTGCTCGGCAATATAATAAACAGGAGCCGGTAAGTATTACGGAGATAGCTGCAAAAGAACATATTTCCGAGCGATATCTGGAGCAGCTTTTTCTGAAGCTGCGAAGACAGGGGCTGGTGGAGAGTATCCGAGGCCCGCAGGGAGGCTATCTCCTGAGCCAATCTCCAGAGAAGATAACAGTGGCTGCAGTTGTAGAAGTGCTGGAGGGCCCCATCTACTTGGCAGATTGCCTTGAAGGAAGTGAGTGCCTTAATGAGGATAGCTGCCCGGCGCGAAACCTGTGGGTACGGTTGCGCAACAGTATTGATGAGGTATTAGAATCAACGACATTACGAGATTTAATTGCGGAAGATACACCCGCGGAAATAGAGTGAGAAAGGCAGGATCAGAAGATGAGTCGACAGGTATATATGGATCACGCCGCAACAACACCAGTTGCTCCAGATGTATTCCATGCCATGGCCCCTTACTTTACAGAATCTTTTGGGAACCCTTCTTCTCTTTATACGTTAGGCCAGCAAAACAAAAAGGCCATTGAAGAGGCAAGAGAGAAAGTAGCTCGTGTTCTCAATGCTTCCCCGGCAGAGATTTTCTTTACAAGCGGCGGAACAGAATCTGATAACTGGGCGTTGAAGGGAGCGGCTTTTACATATAGAAACAAGGGAAATCATATTATCACTACGAAAATTGAACATCATGCCATTCTCCATTCGGCAGAGTACCTCGCACGTTTAGGCTACGATATTACATATCTGGACGTAGACGAGGAAGGGCGTGTCTCCGTTGAGGATGTGGCGAAAGCTATAACTGATGGAACAATTCTCGTTTCAGTTATGTTCGCTAACAACGAGATAGGAACGATCCAGCCTATAGAAAAGATAGGAAAACTGTGTAGAGAGCGCGGCGTTTTGTTCCACACCGATGCCGTACAGGCTGTGGCCCATGTCCCTATCGATGTGAAGGCCATGAATATTGATATGCTCTCTCTTTCAGCACACAAGTTTTATGGGCCGAAGGGAACCGGTGTAATGTTTTTAAGGAAAGGCGTGAAGCTCGATAACTTTATCCATGGAGGCGGCCAAGAGAAAGGCCGACGGGCAACGACAGAGAATGTTGCAGGAATTGTTGGTTTGGGTGTAGCTATCGAACGAGCCGGGAAGAAAATGGTCGAAGAACAGAAGAGACTTTCAGCGTTGCGAAATAAGCTCATAGATGAAATTATGAAGCGCATTCCCTATGCAAGAGTCAATGGAGCTCTTGGAGATACGCGGCTTCCAAATAACGTGAATGTGAGCCTTATTGGCATTGAGGGGGAGACTATGCTCATGGATCTCGATATGTTCGGCATATCTGCCTCCACAGGAAGTGCTTGTTCTTCAGGTTCTCTGGACCCTTCCCATGTGCTTATGGCTATAGGGCTTTCTCACGAGATGGCCCATGGGTCTCTTCGGTTAACTCTTGGAGAATCCACAACAGATGAAGACGTCCATTATGTAGTGGAGAAACTTTCAGGTATTGTGGAAAGACGAAGGAATATGTCTCCATTATGGGAAGATTTTATAAAAGCTCAGGAAAGGAGCTAGTGCCATGCTATATAGCGATAAAGTGATGGATCACTTCCAGAACCCTCGGAATGTGGGAGAGATTGTAGACGCAGATGGTGTTGGCGAGGCTGGGAATCCTAAATGTGGTGACATTATGAAAATATATATAAGAGTTGAGGATGACCATATAACGGATATTAAATTTAAAACCTTTGGATGTGCCTCAGCCATAGCCTCGTCAAGTATGGCGACTGAACTGGTGAAAGGGAAGAGCGTAAAAGAAGCGTGGGATCTTACCAATAGTGCTGTAGCCGAAGCTCTTGATGGGCTTCCTCCAATAAAAATGCACTGTTCAGTACTGGCCGAGGAGGCAATCCACGCTGCTATTAATGATTATCGCCATCGTCAGGGACTGGAGCCATGGGAAGAGAAGAGTCACGACGAGTTGGTGGAAGAACATTCTCACCATCATTAAGGAAGAAAGTAATGGAAGTTGTTTCCCTGGCCGAGATTGAGAGTCGAAGTCGACGAGAAGGAATTTCCCGCCGAGAAGTGGAGATTTCTTTGTTGGAGCAGAACCTGATCCCTGAACGATATGAGAGAAATATAGGGACATGGGGAGTAGAGGGCCAGCTTCGTTTGGCTCGCTCCCGCGCCCTCGTGGCAGGCTGTGGAGGGTTAGGCGGAGTTATTATAGAGGTGCTCGCTCGAGCTGGCGTGGGAAGGTTAACAGTAGTAGACGGTGATTCTTTTGTTCCAAGTAATTTAAATCGGCAACTTCTTGCAATGGAAAAAAATCTTGGCGCGAACAAAGCCCAGGCGGCTCAACTGCGAGCATTGGAAGTGAATGGGAGCGTTGACGTCCGTGTAGTGACTTCTATGCTTACAGAACAGAATTGCGAAGAACTTCTGGACGGACAAAATATAGCTCTTGATGCTTTAGACAGTAATTGGGCGAGGAAAATTCTGTATAGCGGATGTGAGGCAGGGCGGATTCCCGTTATTCATGGGGCTATTGGAGGGATGGTTGGGCAAGTAGGACGATTCCTTCCGTGGGAGCGTACCCATTTTGATCTTTTCGAGGGGAAACTTCCGGATCAGGGGATGGAGGTTGTGGCTGGAACTCCGAGCTGTACTCCTTTTGTCATAGGTGCTATGGAGGCGTCAGAAGCACTTATCTACCTTTCTGGCTGTGGCCCTGTGGCCTGGGGAACTCTTACATGCGTGGATCTTACAAATTTAAGTATGGAGACATTGGAGCTATGAAGATTCAAAAACATCGTTGTCAGTGGGCTGAGGGGGATCCCCTTCTTATAGACTATCATGACAATGAGTGGGGAAAACCGGTTTTTTGTGACGTCACTCTTTTCGAGTTTCTCGTTTTAGAGGGGGCCCAAGCTGGCTTGAACTGGCTTACTATTTTGAAGAAACGAGAAGGGTATAGAGAAGCTTTTGAGGGTTTTGATCCTGAAAAAGTGGCTCGATTCGGCGAAGAGAAGATAGTTGATTTATGTAAGAACCCTTCCATTATCCGTAACCGATTAAAGATTGCTTCTGCTGTGAATAATGCCCGTTGTTTTTTGGATGTTGAGAAGGAGTATGGTTCCTTCGCTTCTTTCCTCTGGGATTTTGTTCACGGATCGCCTGTAGTGAACCGATGGGAGAGAATGGAAATGGTTCCCGCTCAGAGCACCCTTTCCGAGAAGGTCAGCCGGGCTTTGAAGAAGCGAGGATTTACTTTTGTCGGGCCTGTTATTTGTTATTCTTATTTGCAAGCTGTAGGTATTATTGACGACCACGTTAAAGATTGTTTCTGTGCAGTTTCGTAGATAGAGAGAAATGAAGCCCGTAGAAGAGGGGGGTGTCAAGAAAACATATTGCAGGTTGACGCAACCTCGCTACGGTTAACTCAATATATTTGTTCCAGATGAGTGAAATTTTTCTCAGATCTCACCCATCTGGAAAAAATCGTTAAGATGCTTTTCAAGGCATAGCGTGAAGCCACGACGAAAACTCTTCCAAACCCAGTTTCTTGAGTTGTTCTTCAGTTGGAAGTCCATTTGCGGACCATCCTCTACGTTCGTAATATTCATCTAATTGATGCTTCAGGTTTGGGAGAGTGAAGGCTGCACCGCCGCTGCCACGGGGTTCCTTTAGAATACGTGAAGGAAGAGTGTCGTTGTCTTTGGTTAATCCACATCCTCCGTTGAAAAGCCTCTTAAGGGTGAAGATGCGCTCTCCACATTCCTCAAGCTCCTGTCGAGACATATCCCATCCAGTAACTCCTCGGATCCATGTAAGAATATCCTGCACTGAGAGGGCTGCTAAAAAGGGGAATTTGCATATTTTCAGGGAATCGAGAATGCACATATAGTTTTGGAATACGATATTCAGAGCCCCTTTCCCTTCATCAATGCTTCGGTCGAGAACCTCTGTTATGCCAAAATCGGGATAGATGGCGTTTCGTTCACATGCGTAGGAATACCCCGAAAGATGGCAAGCTCCGCGAGGAGATGTGGCATAGCCTGTGGCAAGGCTCTTATAGCATCGAGGGTCGTGAGCCGGAAGATCAAGTCCTTTTACGTGAATAGCATAGGTTCCTGCGCCACGACCTATTTTTTCCGCAGCTTTGCGAGTCCCAAGGCCGAGGAGAGCTCCAAATCCTTCTCGTTTGCCAATAGCTTCTACCATTCGTATCATGGCCTTCCCATCACCCCATACCAAGGGGAAGCCAATTTCCTGTTCAGTAATGATTTCCCGTTCATAGAGTTCCATTGCAAAGGCTATAGCTGCTCCTGTAGAGATCGTATCGAGGCCGTAGCGATTGCATATATCTGCTGCTCTGGCAACATCTTTTAAGTTATTAATGAGGCAGTTGCTGCCTAACATGCCGATTGTTTCGTATTCAGGCCCGGCTCCATCAATATTGTCGAAGGTTACTTCTCTGCCGCACCGAATAGGACATGCCATACAGCCATAGTTTCCCGAGAGAATTGTTTCTGCCATGGTTTCTCCTGTGAGTGAAGAAACTTCAGGTTTCCACGAACCTTCCTGCCAGTTTTTGAGAGGGAGATCGCCATATTCTTCGGCAAGTGCAACGCCTCCAGGCGTACCAAATCGCGTCATTCCTGCCAGTTTTTCTGCGAAAAGTTTATATTTTTCTTTCGATAGCTTGTGAACGGTTTCCTCGTCGAAGAGAGAAGGGCGGTATCTTCCTGTGGCTACAATGGCCTTTAGGTTCTTACTCCCCATTACAGCACCGAGGCCACATCGGCCTGCAGCCCTTGCATGTGAGCCATCGTGCATAATGTTGGCTATAAGAGCGCCGCGTTCCCCTGCCTGCCCAATGCAGGCTACGCCGCAAGGTCCCCCCATCTCCTTTTCCAGAAGAGCCTGCGTTTCAAAGGTGTCTTTTCCCCACAGGTGTTGTCCGTCCTTTATAGACACCTCCCCGTTTCGGATTGCAATATAAACAGGATGTTCTGATTTCCCGAGAATAATAATGCCGTAGTAACCGCTTTTGAGGAGATGGAAACCAAAACTGCCTCCAGCGTCTGACTCACCAAAGGCTTCGGTAAGAGGTGATTTTGAGAGAATCTCATGTCGCCCTGATGTGGGAATACCAGTGCCTTGGAAAGGGCCGTTCATGAAGATAAGGGGATTGTCAGCGCCGAGTGGATCAGCTCCAGCTTGGGAATATTTGAAGAGGAAATAGGTACCAAGACCGGAACCGCCAATATATTTCCGTGCCAGCCCTTCGTCCACTGTAAAAGGTTCCACCGTACCGTTTGAGAGATGGATGCGTACCATCTGCATTTTCACTATCAGCCGCCCCCTTTTTATTGCATTTGTTCCTCTTTGAATTATATACTCCACAAAAGGGAGAGTTGAAGAGTTCCAAAAGAATTGTATAATAATTGGTTAGGAAAGGTCAAAGAGAGGTGGCGATGCTATGGCTATAGCATATAAAGATTATTATGCCATTCTTGGAGTGGCACGAAATGCATCTCAGGATGAAATACGGAAAGCGTATCGCAATCTCGCTAAGAAATATCATCCAGATGTAAATAAAGCTCCTGGGAGCGAAGAACGTTATAAAGAAATTAATGAGGCTTATGAGGTTCTTAAAGATCCCGACAAGCGCCAGAGATATGATGCTCTTGGAAGCCAGTGGCAGGAAGGGCAAAGTTTTACACCGCCGCCAGAGTGGGGGAATAGTGGGACCTTCCGCATGGATTTTGGCGAGAATCTAGGAGATTTTAGCGACTTTTTCCGAACTATTTTTGGTGGTTTCGGCGAGAATGGTTCTATGGGAGCGGAGGATTTTTTCTTTTCCAGAACACCTCGTCGCCGTAAGGGAGAAGATGTGGAGGTACAGCTTGAGCTCTCCTTGGAAGAAATTTTGCGTGGCGAATCTAAAACTATTTCTCTAGAGGGGTACGATGTTTCCCGGGATGGGAGGAGGATTCCTCGCTGGCAGAGGCTGACAGTGAATTTCCCGAAAGGAATTACTGATGGAAGCCGCATTCGGATTGCAGGGAAGGGAAGTCCCGGTGTAGGGGGATCTCCGGCAGGGGACCTTTTCATTACCGTCCGCATCCGGAAAAACCCTCGGTTTGACGTGAATCAATATGACTTGACCACGGTGGTGCGAGTCTCTCCATGGGAGGCGGCCCTTGGTGCTACTATACCGGTGGCGACACTGGATGGCGTGGTGAGCATGAAGCTCCCTGCTGGAACGCAGAGTGGGCAGCGACTGCGTTTAAGAGGGAAAGGGCTACCCCGTAGAAAAGGAACGGCTCCTGGCGATCTCTATGTGGTTATTGAAATTGTTGTTCCTAAAAAGTTAACTCCTCGGGAGAGAGAGCTTTTTCAGGCTCTTGCCGATGAATCTTTCTTTAACCCAAGGGGCTGAGGCCTGTCAATAACGCCGAAACGTTAGGAGGCAGAGACCCCGTCATCCAAGCGCCTGAACGCTTAGGTTTGTCTAGGTTTGTCAACAATGCCGAAGAGAGCACACTAAAGAATCAGATGTTAGGGCGTCAAGGTGCGTCAATAAAGCTCTAAGGTTTCCAAAGAAGGAAGAGCTTGGCGAGACGGAGTTACGGTAAGCACCTCTATGTCTACGCGATCATTTTGACCCTTTTCGTTCATAACGGCGAAGGAATGATGCCCTGGAGATAACTCCCAAAAGAGGAGCTCCGGGGCTTTTGTTTCCCCGTAGTATTCTCCATCAACATACCAAAAGACCCTCCCCTTTGTTCCTTCATGACGTAAGGCTATTTTCTGCTTCCCTCCTTCTGGAGTAAGGAGGAAACGGGTTTCCGCTAGAGGGGAGGTAATGACGATAGTCTCCTCTTCAGGGGCTATCGGAAGAGACGGATTCATCATGGCCAGCTCTGGGGGCCATATAAGGACAGGCTGCCCTTGCCGCATTTGATGAATAGGGCATCGATTGCTTCGGGAAACGCCGGGAATGTGCCAGTCTTTTTTAACCACGGGGCAGCTTTCGGAAGGAGGCAGCCCTGAGAGGGCGCACACGGATCGTAATGCCAGTCCTCCGGGAACTGGATACCACGAAGATTCAGTTTCAGGTGTGGAAAAAAGTATTTCGAGAGCGACGGGAGTCGCAAGGTTCAAACCTACCAGGTTGGCATTTGGAAATCCTTCCGGATCCCCAAACCAGACTACGACAGTATATTCTGGTGTATAGGCGGCTGTCCATGCGTCACGAAAGCCGTAAGATGTCCCTGTTTTGAAAGCCACCTGCTTTTTGAGATGAAGTAACGCTTCACGGCGCATGGGGAGGAGCCTTTGGCTGTCTTTTAAAATGTCTGCTATGAGAAATGAACTGGGCTCATCGTATATCTTTTTTTCATAGAATGGGCTGTCACTAAGGAGACGAAGGGGATGCTGTCTTCCTAAATTAGCGAGAGTTTCGTAGGCCAAGGCCATTTCCATAACAGACACTTCACATCCACCGAGAATTAAGGAGTCTCCGTAATATGAGGCATCTTTCTTTAGAGATGAGAACCCTGCCGACCGAAGAGATTGTAAAAGGGGTTCCCCTCCTACCATGCGGAGAACTCGTACTGCCGGTGCATTTAAAGAATTGGCGAGGGCTTGTCTGGCGCTTACAGGGCCTCTGTATTTGAGATCAAAGTTTCGAGGAGAATGACCTCCGAAGGAAAAGGGAGTGTCGGCGAGAAGGGAAGCAGGGGTAAGGAGTCCGCGACTAAAGGCCTCAATATAGGCAAAGGGTTTCAGCGCCGATCCTGGAGAGCGAAGGGTCTGGCAACAATCGACCCAGCTTCCGGCGGTTCCCGATCCTAAGCGCCCATTCCCTACGTATGCTCGGATCTCTCCTGTGGAGTTGTGAATCACAAGAGCAGATCCTGTAATGGATGAGGGCTGTCCGTTAAGGGTGCGATGTAGAATTTGTTCCACTCGATATTGAAAGGCTCTATCTAAAGTGGTAGATACTACTGGCTTCTCTGAGAGATTCAACGCCTGGTTGGCGAAGTGGAAGGCCATGGTCGGCATTTCCTTGGTGAGAGAAGGGACGGGAGCCTCCATAGCGATTTTTGCTTCTTCTGGCGAGAGAATTCCCTGGTCTCTCAGTGAAGAGAGAATATGGTTCCGAAGGCCGCGAGCTTTCTCTGGGTTTCTGTCTGGACGATAGAGAGAGGGACCTCGCAGCATGCCTATAAGAAGAGCCGCTTCTCCAGAAGATAGGGTAGATGCTGGTTTCCCATACCAAATGCGGCTGGCAGCCTCTATGCCGCGAATATTGCTTCCGAAAGGAGCCTTGTTGAGATAGATCTCGAGGATGTTTTCTTTCGATGTAAGACGTTCTAACTTCATGGCTTGGAGAAACTCTGCAATTTTAACGGATACCTTTCTGGGGCGTGGATATGTGAGACGAATGACTTGACTTGAGATAGTGGAGGCCCCAGAGACAATTTTGCCTGTTCTCATGTTCTGAATAGCAGCACGGCCTATGGCGAAAAGGTTGACTCCATGATGAGACCAGAATTTGCGATCTTCAATAGCAACAGCAATTTTAGGAACCCATGGCCCCATCTCTTGAAGAGACACAGGAATGCACCATTCCGAGTTTGAGGAGAGTTCTACAAAAAAAGGCTGATGGTATCTGTCGAGTGCCACCCGGGATATTGGCCACTGGCGAATTGCCTTCATGTCGAGGGGAACAAAGAAGGGAAAGGCCCATAGGAGAAAAATAAAGAGGGCTCCAAGGGCCAATCCTTTTATTCTTTTATCTTTTAAAATATAGGATCGTAGCTTCTTTTTCTGCTCCATTCTTTATTGAACCTGTAACGATCCTCCGCCGTAAAGGCTCTTTATTCCTGGATTATACATGTCTTCCACAGTGACAGGGGGAATGACGAAAGATCCGCGAGAAACGGCTCGGACGGTGTATGTATATTCCAGGGGTTCTTTAAGGCCGGAAACAAAGAGTATAAGCCGGTCATCCCGTTGTTCTTTCCGGATATTAACAGTATCGAGGGCCTCTTTCGCTCCATCTCCAGTTGATTCAATTTCCAGCCCGCCAGGCAAAATATCGCTTAGGACCAGCATGGAAACTGGACCAGCAGGAATAATCTGTAGGGTGACGGTTATCTTGTCTCCATGTTGGACTGCCACATTCTTTTCAAGCTTGACTCCTTGCCTGTTCGTGTAGGTTCGTCTCACTTGAATGCCATGGTCGTAGCTCTCCACGGCTTTTTCGGGTACTCCTGAAAGAACCATGCCGTAGTAGACTTGCCCCGTCCCTTCGAGGCGAAGGGTGAGTTCTTTCCCTTCTACGGTATCGAGATTGAGGGAGGCTCGAGTCTCTTGATTGATCGTAGCTCCTACGTTCCCATTTGGAAGAATAACGCTAGCTGTAAAGGGGCCTTTTTGAATTGTTTGAGTCCCTTCCAGATACCGCCCCAATGCTAACAGAGCCAAGCCATTCTCTTGGGTGGTGTCCCATCCATTTTTTTCAACCTGAGCCATGAATTCGGCGGCTAGCGTTGTTGTTTCAGGAGCAAGGGGATCGACAAGGTTCCATATGAGGAGCAGGAACGCCTTATTTCGCCAGGGGCTTTCTAGTGTAGCTCCCATAGTTCCTTCTTTTTCCATAGTTGGAAGGATACCCCCAAGGCTCTTGAGAGGATCCGTATTTTTCTGGTAGAGGGCGTATGCTCCAGCAAGAAGGATCCGTCCAGATAATGTCATTTTATCTCGAAAGCTCTGGAGATGATCCATCCACCCTAAGGGTGGTTCCCCGTAGAGAGAAAGAACAAAGGCAGCGTATGCTCGCGTAGAGAAGCCTTCTGCTCCTTCCTCGTCGCTTAAAGCAAGGATCTGCCGCAAATATGAGAGGGCTCCCCCTACCATATTCTCAGGAACGAGAAGACCTTGCCTTGTTGCTTCTACAAGGAAATGAGCAGCATAGACACTTCCCCATCTGTCAGGAACGTTGTTTCCTCGCCATGTGGTGAAGCTGCCATCAAAAAGCTGGAGAGCTGAAAGTTGGCGAAGGGTGTCGACAATCTGTTGTTTTATCTCGGCGTCAGATGCGAGAGTTGGATCTGTGCTTTTTACAAGATCTGGCAAAACAAGAAGAGGCCATGCGGAAGATACAGTTTGTTCCAGACAGCCCCACGGGTAAGAGCGAAGGAAGTTAAGGGCTCCGGAAAGATTGGCTGTAGGAAGGCCTGAAAGGGTCAACCCCCCTTTTTGCGTTCCAGGGAACCACGTTTGATCAAGAGCCAGAGGATGGTTTCCTTCTGTAGCTATCATCCCATTTTTCGTAATGCTGATACGGGGATAGGGAGGTCTGATGGTAATTTCCCGATGGGTGATAAATGACCTATCCCCCCATTTTGTTTCAAATGTTATCCCTCCTATGCTTGCCTGGGGGAGAGCTTTGAAAGAGAAAGAACGAGAGAGGCGCCCTTGGGCAGGAATAGTAAGCTCAAAAGATTTTTCCGCCCTTTCCAGAGTGACACCTTTCATATCTTTAATGGTAACGATCACCTTTTCTTCCTTATCTTTTCTTGAAAAGACAGAGAAAATCGATTCGAATATATCGCCAGGTGCTACAGCTTTCGGCAGAGAGGGTTCTAAAACCACGTCTCTCTGGATCGTAAGAGGGCGGGAGATGGAGCCAAAAGCTGCTCCTCCCGTGGCTACAGCCATGAGACGTCCCTTCCCGCTAAATTCAGGCAATTTGAAGGTCACAACAGCCTTGCCGTTCCCGTCAGTACTGATTTTCCCCTCAAAGAGAGAGAGAATCTCAAGAGAACGTCCAGTGAGGAGGGGAGATAAGAGACCTCCCATAGCGGCATACATGGCCTCAGCGCTTCCGCCACCTGCTGGGTGGAGAAGCGGCGTTTCCCGTGACTCCAAAGGCATGAGCAGGTCGTACATGTCATTTGTAAAGATAGATAGCTCCCTTTTCCCGAGGAAAAATTCTTCAGGTGCCGGAGTTTTATACCCAGAAAGGCCTAAAATCCCTTCGTCTACAAGGGCGACGGCTATGTCTCCCTGTATGGGTTTCCCACGATAGTCGGTAAGGCTGAGGGTAAAAGAGACCTCTGAGCCAGGTTCTGATTCTTCGGGTCCCTCTACGGTAATGGATAAATGGTTTTCTGGCCCGTCTACAATAAGGGGAACAGAACCCAGAGCCCGGTGGGATCCCCATGTCTCATCACCTGTTTCAGCCACAGGGCGCAGAATCCAGGCAGTGCAATAGGCGTTGGGGACCATTTCTTCCGTAACTTTCACGGGAATAGTGATTTCTCCCGACTCAAGCTCCACGATTTTCCGGGAAAGCTGTTTGTCTGTTTCTACGGTAAAAAGCAATGTTCCCTTGAAGGGAGAACGGATCTGGATTGTGGCGGTTTCGCCAGGAACGTACTTATCCTTGTCGGTAGAGAGCAGAATCCTATCTATAAGAGGTGAACCTTTTCCTTCTCCAAAGGGATACCATGCTTCGATACGTGTAGAGGCTGAGCTTCCGCTCTCTTTCTCCTCAAATCGCACGAGATATTCTCCAGAATCCTGTGGCGTAAATGTAAAAGTGCCCACGCCTTTCACCAATGGGAGAATTTTTTCTTCAGGAGTTCCAAGCTCTTCCTGTTCTTCCATCCGTGTCTGATCGCCATACCGTTTAAGGGTGTAATGTTTCATAATTTTTGAAACGGAGGCTGTTATTGTCTCTATAGGAGCGGCTTCTCCTTCCGGCGTAACGGCAGCTACCCGAAGCTCGAAGGGTTTCCCCGGTTCCGGCATCCCCTTTGCTTTTTCGACGCCTATCATATAGGGGGTAGGATAACAAGGGATTGTAAGAGTATGAGGAACCCATCTTCCACCCTCTTCTCTGACTTTAGCAGTGAAGAGAAAGTTTAAAAGAGACGGGGCTTGAAGTCCTTCTCTCAAAGAGTAAGAGATCTCCCCTTTCCCATTGCTGTCGAGGGCTCCTTGACCAAGAAAATCAGTAAACTCGTCAGCGGTTTTTTCTCCATCACCGAAGACATAAGCTCCCCACTGAGGATGGGAGAAGGGGACTGCAATAGTTCGTACTTCAGCCTCCCACGGGAGATCGGAGGCTGGGGCGCCGAAGAGGTATTTTGATGTAAGGGATATTTTTGTCGTATCGCCAGGAACAATTTTTTTCGCATCTCCTTCTACAGAGACTTCAAGGCGAGGTGGAGCAAACTCTTGTATATAAAAAAACATTTGTCCCAGAGGCTTTTTTTCATCGCCAGGGAGGAATACGGAGAACTGATATGTTCCTGTAGGCGTAGCTTCCGGGAGACGACATGAGAAGAGCAACGTCCCGTTTTCTGAAAGCTCTACTGTAGATTTTGCCACTTCTTTCCCTTCTGCTGAACGTATGGCTACAAGGACAGGAAATGGTTTCGGAGCTTCACGGTCGCCATTACGAAGAATAGCTTTAAAGGTCGCTTCTTCTCCTGGCCTGAAAAGGTTTCGAGGGGCGAAACAAAAGGCCTCATATCCTTTACGAAGGTATGGGCGCCCTCCAATATCAAATCCGTTATCTGCCAAAACATTTCGATCTATGCGGAGGAAAGAGAGATCGCTATCTTTTTCTACAGTAACCAAAAAGGGACGAAGACTGTCATTCCAAGAGTCTGTACGATGGAGCATAAAAATTCCGTCTCGGCCAGTTTTCCCTTCGGCTATAAGTTGATTGCTTCGAGAGTATATTTTCACAGTGCCCCTTGAAATAGGCTTCAGATCACGAATAGAGTTGGCCCAAACCATAATCCCTTCGTTGTAGAGGCGAGTTACGATACCTATGTCAGTAACAGTTACAATCTGTTGAGCTTCTTGCCAGGCATTGGGATCCGTACTCTTAGCTGTAAGAAGAAATACGCCTTTTTGCCCTTCAGCTAAAGAACGAAGATCTAATGCTCGTCGTTCTGTGGCATTTGGCCTTCCTTTTATTTCAGCCTTTTTCTGAATGATTAATCGGGATAGTTCCCGAGGAATAGAGTCAGTTCCAGAGATTACGGAATAAGAGATGTTATTTTCATAGAGACGCCATAGGGCAATCTCTATTTCTTCCATATTCACAGCTTCTACAGGTATTCGAAGATCCCCCGCCGGGGATAGAAACATTCCTGCGGTAGGGAAGGAAACAGAAGGTTCGAGATCTGGAAAAATAAAAGCCTTTGTGAAGTCTTCAGTGAGCTTCCCCCCAGAAGAACTTCGGGCGGGAAGTCCCTTTTTTATGGTCACACTGTACCGTTGTCTGGGAAGAAATGGGCCAGCGACAGAAAACCCGCTATATTCAGGGTTGATGCTGAAAGGAATATGGGGTTCCAGAGAGATGAAATTTTTTATCGTTCCCATATGAACGGGAGTTGTTGTTTGGAACATAATGACACCCTGCTGAGGACTCTGTTGATATGCCCATGAACTTCGGATGGATAACGCAGCAGAGAGAGGAATTTCGTGCACTATGGCTTTTTCAAGGCCTAAAGGACCACGTTCACTCGTTAACCCGGCGGCAATAGAAAGCTTCAGTTTTTCACCGGAAATATAGTCGGTGGTGAGAGTTATGGATGTGGAAGGATGTTCGCCGGCGACTGAGTAAGGAATATTTCGCCCGTACTGGTCCTGTAATGTAACAAACCCCCTGATTCGTATAGGGGAGACAGGTAGGGAAAAAGAGAGTTCAACTGTGGCAATTCCATCTTCTGAAAAGTCAATTTGCCGAGCATCTACGAAAGAAAGAGGTTGAGTTTGGAAGACAAAGGAGTGGCGCCCAGCAAGGAGACGTCCTCCCCGATCTCGAGCCCCTTCTTTGAACTCAACGCGATAAGCAGTGGCTGGGAGGAGGGGGGCTAACGGCTTGAATATAAAGGTTTTTTCGTCATCCCATCGCCCTTCTCCAGGAACGGATGGGTAGATAGAAAATGGGAATTCTTCTGCTGCAACCTTTTGCCCCTTTAAAGAATCTTCCACTACGGGAGTGGAAAAAACGGCGGTAAAAAGAGGCGTTCCCGTTACTGTCCCTTCCGGCTTAAAATCTTTGACTGTAAAATCGGAAGCTCCCCAGCAACAATCTGGCGCCATTAATAAAAGGAGGCCAATTGCTACGAGGAGTTGAGCGAATTTTTTCTTCATCTCTTTCCCTCCATAAAAATCGAATTCATTCTTTACCAACTATTATTATATCGGTAGAAGGCTTGTTTCTTCCTCAGCCTTTTGGTCTATTATTCTACAATCTCTCTTCCTACCTGATATCTGAACGTGTTTTCTAACCGTACGTCCTACCCCTCCTATCTCCCACCGTGCTTCCTATTTGCCTCCTCGAACGGTTTACGTAGCTTGCATGACTCCCCACATCTTGCTCCCTATTGACCGTGCCTTCCATACCATCTCATTTATTCCCAACCCTACTCTGCCCAAAATATGGAAGAGGTTGAGGAATTTTTATAATGAAAAGAAAAAAAGAAATAAATAGAGGTTACAAAGTAAAATCGTAAATAAATTGGATTATTTACGATGACGGCTCCTTGAATGACCAATCCTGACCTATATAATGTTTATTGGTTAGTAAAGGTCAAATAGATTGTCCCATACGTTGACAGGTAATTGCAAGAGAGGGGTTTTATAGATGGATATTTCCAAATTTACAAGAAAATCACAAGAAGCACTTTCTTCAGCTCAAGATATGGCTGTGAGCTGGGGACATCAAGAGGTAGATGGTGAGCATTTACTCCTAGCTCTTTTGGGACAACCTGAAGGACTGATTCCGAGGCTTCTTCAAAAAATGGGAATCCCTGTAGAGAGTGTAACGAGAGATATTAAGAAAGAACTCGAGAAGAGGCCGAAGATTTCCGGTCCCGGGATTGAGCCGGGGAAAATCTATATTTCGCGGCGGTTATCCCAACTTTTAGTTCAGGCTCAGGAAAGAGCCGAGCGTTTAAAAGACGAGTATGTTTCTGTAGAGCACATTTTCTCATGCTTCCTTGAAGAAGGAAATGCAACTGCTGCCGGAAGGATTTTGTCACAATATCATATTTCCCAGGGAAATTTCCTGGAGACGCTCACTTCTGTTCGTGGTGCTCAGAGAGTAAGTAGCGATAATCCTGAAGCTACATATGAGGCCTTGGAGCGCTATGGGCGAGATCTTGTGAAAATGGCAAGGTCTGGAAAGCTAGACCCGGTCATTGGCCGAGACGAAGAGGTTCGACGGGTTATACGAATTTTAAGCCGAAAAACGAAAAATAACCCAGTACTTATTGGAGATCCTGGAGTGGGTAAAACTGCTATTGTAGAAGGATTGGCCCAACGAATAGTGCGAGGTGATGTGCCAGAAGGGCTTAAGGATCGTACTATTTTTGCTCTCGATATGGGGGCGTTGGTAGCAGGAGCCAAGTTTAGAGGAGAGTTTGAGGAGCGATTAAAGGCTGTTTTGAACGAAATAAAGGAAAGCAATGGCGAAATTATTCTCTTCATTGATGAGCTTCATACCATTGTGGGAGCCGGAGCGGCTGAAGGAGCCATTGATGCAGGAAATATGTTGAAGCCTATGCTTGCAAGAGGAGAGCTTCATTGTATTGGTGCCACTACTATCGATGAATATCGAAAGCATATTGAGAAAGATGCGGCCTTGGCACGGCGTTTCCAGCCTGTTCTTGTAGAGCAGCCAAATGTGGAAGACACGATTTCTATTTTGCGAGGGTTGAAAGAACGGTATGAAGTGCATCACGGGGTCAAGATTAGAGATAATGCCCTTGTTGCTGCGGCTGTACTGTCGAATCGTTATATTACAGACCGATTTTTACCAGACAAGGCTATTGATTTGGTAGATGAGGCTTGCGCTATGATCCGTACAGAGATCGATTCTCTGCCTGCGGAACTAGATGCGGCGTCGAGGAAGGTTATGCAGCTTGAAATAGAGGAGGCTGCATTGCGAAAAGAAAAAGATGAAGCGAGTCTTGAAAGGCTCAAGAACCTTCAGAAAGAGCTGCAAGAAGCTCGAGAAGAAGCGGACTCTCTTCGTGCACAGTATGAGAAAGAGAAAGAAAAAATAGGGGCCGTTCGTTCTCTTCGGGAAGAGATAGATACAGTTAAAAGAGATATAGAGAAAGCGGAGCGGGAATATGATCTGAACAAAGCGGCAGAACTGAAACATGGTCGTCTTCCTGAGCTGCAACGTCGATTAAAACAAGAGGAAGAAAGATTGGCAACAAGCCATGAAAATACCTCGTTACTTCGAGAAGAGGTAACAGAAGACGAAGTTGCCGAAATAGTAAGTCGTTGGACAGGCGTTCCTGTTACCCGCCTTATGGAGGGGGAGCGAGAGAAGCTGTTGAAGCTCGATGAGATCCTTCACCAACGGGTTGTGGGACAAGATGAGGCTGTTCAGCTCGTGGCAGATGCAGTAATGCGGGCTAGAGCCGGCATTAAAGATCCTCGCCGTCCGGTAGGTTCTTTCATCTTCTTGGGACCGACTGGTGTAGGTAAAACTGAGTTGGCCAAAACGTTGGCCGAGGCCCTGTTTGATAGCGAGGAGAACATGATTCGTATCGACATGTCGGAGTATATGGAGAAGTTCTCTGTTTCCAGACTCATTGGAGCTCCGCCTGGATATGTAGGATACGAAGAAGGAGGCCAGCTGACTGAAGCTGTGCGTCGCCGTCCCTATTCTGTCATTTTGTTCGACGAGATAGAGAAAGCTCATCAGGATGTATTTAATGTATTGCTTCAAATTCTTGATGATGGTCGGGTGACTGATAGTCGTGGACATGTAGTCGATTTCAAAAATACAGTAATTATTATGACCAGCAATATAGGAGCCCATTTCCTTCTTGAGGGAATTACGAGTGACGGACAGATAGAGGATCAGGCAAGAGAAGCTGTAATGGCAGAGTTGCGTCAGTCTTTTCGTCCAGAATTCTTGAACAGAGTCGATGATATTGTTCTTTTCAAGCCTCTTCAAAAGCATGAGATACGCCAGATCGTTAAGCTTTTGGTTCGAGAGCTTCAAAACAGATTAAAAGATCAGAGAATTGATCTCGAGCTTTCAGATGAAGCGGCAGATTATATTGTTGAAGCCGGCTACGATCCGGTTTTTGGAGCTCGTCCCTTGAAGCGTTTCATAATGAGACAGCTGGAAACTAAAATGGCTCGAGCTCTTATATCTGGAGAGGTGCGAGAAGGGAGCAAGGTGTATGTTACCGTGAAGGGCGGGGAGCTTGCTTTTCAAATGACGTCCCTCTATCCTGATTCAGAAACACAAATGTAACAGCCTTCATAGAGGCTGATTCCTATAGATGAAGGGGGATCGGGATTTTCCCGATCCCCCTTTTGTATCGTATAATAGACTCTCTATAATAAAAGATTTGCTTTTATCGCTTTTAAAAGGAGTTGACAAGGTGAATCGTAGGAAGAGATGGGTTGTATGGATGCTTTTTTCCTGCCTGTTGGTGTCCGTTTCTTTCCCTTCTTGGGCGTGTACCGCTGTTCTTGTAGGGAAAAATGCGAGTGTGGACGGTTCTGTGATCAATTCTCATACGGCTGATAACTGGTATGATGCAAATTTAAGAGTGGTGAAAGGTCAAAAATATGCTCCAGGAACGATAATGAACGTTTACATCAACCTTTTAGGAGAAGATGCGAATCCGCCTCGAGTGATTGGTCATATTCCTCAAGCTGAGGAAACCTACACGTATTTCCACGTAGGGTATTCTTGTTTTAATGAGCATCAACTCTCCATTGGGGAAAGCACTGTTGGGCAAAAAGATGAGTTAAGTGCCTTCCTTCCTGATGCGAAAGGAATTCTAACCATAGAACAGCTTGAGATAATAGCTCTTCAGAGGACAAAAACTGCTCGAGAGGCTATTAAGCTTATGGGGGGACTGGCTGAAACCTATGGTTTCCTCCCTTCTTGCGTGGGTCAAGGAGAGGCCCTCACTGTTGCCGATCCTAATGAGGCCTGGATTTTTGAAATTCGAAGCGTTGGCTTTGGCTGGAGACCAGAGAGTGGAGTCCCAGGGGCTATTTGGGTGGCACGGCGTGTTCCAGATGATGAGGTGGCCGTAATAGCCAATGGCAGTATTATTTCGAACATTGATTTAAATCAACCTGACTACTTTATGGCTTCACAGAATTATTTGGATGTAGCTATACAGCATGGTTGGTATACTCCCAAATCCGGACACCCCTTTAACTGGAGAGACGCATATACTCCTCGTTCAGGATATTGGTCCATGTACAGTCCTTGGGTTCGGGAACGGCTTTATTATCTTTTTAAAACGCTGGCCCCCTCCAAAGAATGGGATCCCAACGCTGATGTGTCCTCCTATCCCTTTTCTATTAAACCTGACAAAAAAATTTCAGTTCAAGATGTGATGGCAATTCAACGATCGACCCTTGAAGGGACACCTTTTAATATGGAAGATAATCCGGCTTGGCTTGTTCCAGATGTGAATGGGAAACTGATGAAAAGCGAGTTGGCCACTCCTTTCCCAGACAGGCCTATGCGGGCTCTTTTAAACATACCTTATCATCGACCAATATCAGCAAAAACGTCTTATACATTTGTTTCACAGTCTAGAAACTGGCTCCCCGATCCAGTTGGCGGTATTATCTGGTTCTCAATGGGGCATCCTCACATGGGCGTTTATGTACCTGTCTATGCTGGTGCCACTTTCATTCCTGAAGGATGGCGAAATTTCAAGATGGGGCGTTTTGACCCATCCTCTGCTCGATGGGTGTTCCTTCTCGCCGCCGATCTGGTAAATCGACGCTATCAATTGGCAGTTCGTGATATGGAGCAGGTCCGCACGTCCTTTGAGAATGAGTGGTTTGGAAAGCAAGTGGAGATCGAGAAAAAAGCTGTAGAATTGTGGAATTCGTCACCAGAATCAGCTGCTGCTTTTTTGAACGAAGTTACAGAGAATGGGATGAAAGAGGCCTTGCAAAAATGGTGGGATCTGTGTACTTTTCTCATCTCTAAGTATATGTGGGATAGGTTTTGGTGAGGTGAGGATGAGAAAAAAAAGTTGGATAGTGACTCTTCTTTTCACTTATTTTTTTAGCCTCTTTGTTTTTTATTTGCCGAGCTGGGGGGCAGGTGTAGGCGGGAGAGTTATTTACGTGGTGGGAGATCGAACGTTAGATCCCTTTGAGTTTATTGGAGAAAAACAAAAACCAACGGGGTTCCTTGTTGAACTTTTGCAATCTATTGCCAAAGAGAAGGAACTTGCTCTAAATTTCAGAATGGTTCGTTGGCAAGAAGTCTCAGAGCTTCTTTATTCTTCTCGTGTAGATTTATTGTTGGGAGTTGTAGATGCCCGAAGCGAAGATGCTATATTGCCTCATTTAGCACCAGTAGTGACCGTGTATCCTCCTTCGCAAACAGAAAGGCGAGGAGATTTTTTGCCCGACGTATCTGGAAAAGAGATAGGAGAGTATTATTTTTCTCTCCCCGTGATGAAGGTCCCTTATTCCATTTTTACCCGAAAAGGATTTGGCAGTACCCGCTTGAGCGATGTATCAGGGAAAGCTGTTGTTGTGGAGAGAGGTAGTGCTGAAGAGGAGTATCTTCGCTCGAGTGGTCTAACGTCAAATATTGTATTGGCAGATCATCCCGTGGAGATTCTCCACCTCCTCTCTTCTGGGCAGTATGATTTTGCCCTCATGAATCTTTACCAAGGCTTAGCAGCCTATAAAAAACTCCACATTACAAATGTAGTTGCCATGCCCCAGGTTCTTTTTAGTGGTGATTGGGGATACACAATTGCTCACGGAGATATATTTTTAGCGGAAATACTGCGAGAAGGGTTAGCGGCTTCTCGTCGTGACGGCTCTTACGATAAGCTTTATCGCAAATGGTTCGATGAATATAGGCAAGAAGGGAAAATCGATAAAGAGTTAATAACAAAAGTTATTGGCGCCTTTGCCATTGCCATATTTCTCACTCTTTTATGGAATCTGTCACTTAAAAGGCAAGTGACCAGGATAGTAAGAGAAAGAGAGAAGTTAATTGACTTTATTCGTGATGGCATTTTGGCTATAGATAATCTTGGCCGCGTGACCCTAATTAATCGCTCTGCTCGTAAGCTTTTGAATATTTCCTTCGATGTAGAGGGAGAAGATGTGGACAGTCTGGTTCCTGAAATTAACCTTAAGGGATTTTTAACATCTGGCGAAATAACATATGACCTTGAGCAGAACGTGGGAGGGACCCCCTTGATTGTGAATAAAGTTCCTGTCGTATTAAACAACCAAATAGCTGGGGCCATTGCCAGTTTCCGCGATATGTCAGAAATTCGTGCCATGGCTGAAGAGATGACAGGTGTTCGTATGTATGTAGATTCCTTGCGTGTTCAGAATCACGAATTTGTGAATAAACTCCAGGCTATAGCTGGTCTCATTCAGTTGGGCAAATATGAACGGGCCTTAAGCTTTATAGCTCAGGAACAAGCCCCAGGGCAAATTACAGCTTCTTTGATTGCGGAACGAATTAAAAACCCAGCAGTGGGAGGTATTCTTTTAGGGAAAATGGGGCGATGCAAAGAACTGGCTATCGAGTGCGAAATTACGCCCGATAGCTATTGCGGAGAACTTGTACATATCAGTGATCAGGCACTTGTTATTATTATCGGGAATCTTATGGAAAACGCTATAGAGGCTGTGGTTGATCTTTATGATCGAAAAGGGAAAATATCTTTCTCTATTTTTGATGAGTCGAACCAGATATTATTATGTGTTTGGGATAATGGGGGGAGACTTTCAGAGGAGTTGGCAACTAAAATTTTTGAGAAAGGCTTTTCTACAAAAGCTCGTCCTCGTACATCTGGATATGGGCTTTATAACATTAGAAGAATGGTAGATGCCTTAGGAGGAGATATTTCGTTAGACTTCAGTCCAGGTGAATTTACCGAGTTTATTGTCACGCTGCCAAACAGAGAAGGGGGGGATCACTTTGAGTAGAATCGATGTCCTTGTTGTAGAGGATGATCCTATGGTGGCAGAGATACACCAAAATTTTATTAATACCCTGGAAGGCTTTCGTGTCGTTGCTGTGGCTGGGGATGGTGCAAAGGCCCTCGAATTGCTTGAGACTCTGCCAGTTCGTCTTTTAATTCTTGATATTTTTCTCCCAGGTCTTGATGGCTTAAATACACTACGCAAAATACGAGAACAACAAAAGAATGTAGATGTAATTATTGTTTCGGCGTCACGAGATGTAAATACTGTTAACGAAGCTATTCAAGCAGGAGCTTTTGATTATATAGTAAAACCATTTGTATATGAACGTTTGAAAGCATCTCTAGAATCTTTCAGACAAATGGAAACGAAGCTCCGAAGGGGACCTCGTGATGTAGACCAAGCGGATATAGACAGTCTTTTTCAAGTAAAAAGCCGTAAAAATTATCAGTCGTCTCTTCCTAAGGGATTGAATCCAGAAATGCTTAAAAAGGTAGAGAGACTATTGCGACAAAGCAACTGTTCTCTTTCTGCTGTGGAGGCAGCTGAGGCTCTTTGTGTCTCTCGAATTACGGCGAGACGGTATCTAGAATATCTTGTAGCTTCAGGAAAAGCTACGATGAAAAGAGAATATCAGGAAGTAGGACGCCCCATTAATAAATACTGACTTATTTAACATTTTTAGGGGAGGCTGGAAGCTTCCCCTCTTTTTATTTTGTTCTTTTTGTTCAGTTTTGGAAAGCCTTGGATTATCAACCTTTCGAGTCTTTTCCTTCCTATAGTTTTTATACAAAACATTACACTCGCGAACGAAAAATACTAAATCTTGTCTCATCAAGCTCCTGCCCCATAGAATAGTAGAAAGCTTTTGTAGAGCTGGATCCGTTCTATATCTCTATATCATTTTACGTAGGAGACTTGATGTCATGTTTACACACTCAGTGTTAATTCTTATTGTGATAGCGTTAGCTTTCGCCATCCCGAAGTTTCTGAAGCTGAGCACCGAGCTCTCCATGTTCGTTGCGGCGTTGGCAGGGGCTGCGGCTCACGCCATCCTCCTCAAGGTGACGGGGAGTCCTCACAACCCTGTTTCCATCCTTCCCATCCGTCACATAGTGGAAGGAGCCTTTACCTATTTCGATGTATGTCTTATTTTCCTTACCGCCACCTTCTTCATGGCTCTCCTTCGCGAGAGCGGAGGGGTCGCCTTCATCGTTCGCAAGATCGTAGCCACCTTCCACGCCAGACGCACCGTCTGCCTCCTTCTCCTCACCCTGGTGCTTCTTCTTCCCGGCGCCCTCACCGGCTCGGGAGCCACTACGGTCCTCACAGTGGGAGCGCTGGTGGGATCCGTTCTGGCAGCTATGGGAGTGGATGAGACGAAACGAGCGGCCATTATCTTTCTCTGCTCAGCCATGAGCGCCGCCGCCCCTCCCATCAACCTGTGGGCTATGATGGCGGCAGCAGGAGCCAATATGCCATACGTGGGATTTGGGAAGCCTCTCTTTGTTCTCTCTGTAGCAGGAGCCCTCTTCTCCATGTTCTGGTTGGCCGGCCGAGGTGGGCGGGAACCTATTGATGTGGACGAGGTTTTGGCAACGCTGCCTCAGGCACCGGAAGGACAGAACTGGGTTAGGGTTCTCTCTCCCTTCCTGCTCCTGCTTGCGTTGGTTCTGGCCGGGCGAATCTGGTTCTTCTCCATGCCCGTTATCGGGTTGCCTCTGCTCTTTGTCCTTGCTTCATTGGCAGTTGTAGTTTTGAGTCCCCGTCCGCTGCCTGTCTGGAAGATAGCCAGCCAGACGGTAGAGGCGTTGCTGCCTCTGGTGGGGATTATGGTTGTGGTTGGCGTACTCATCCAGGTCATGGCTCTGAGTGGTGCCCGCGGGCTCATCTCACTGGCGGTGGTTACGCTGCCCCTGGGAGTGCTCTACGCTACGCTGTTCATCATCCTGCCTCTGTCGGAAGGGCTGGTGCAGTATGCGGTCGCTCCGTTGCTGGGCGTTCCCCTCATCATGCTTTTCAACATGCGGGGGATGGATCCCATCATCGCCTTGGCAGCCATGTCGGTTATATGGCCGCTGGGAGACTGTCTGCCGCCAACGGCAGTGGTGGGACGGGCCACAGTCATGGAGCTGGGATATAAGGGCCGGTACTTCGGAGATTTTGTGAAGAGCTGTATCGTTCCCATTCTCTTCATCTCTCTTTTAGGAACGCTCTTCCTCATCTTCAGTACACGGCTGTCATTTCTTGGAGGCTAGGTAACCATGATTCTCGCAAACACAATCATCATGTATCTCTATTACGCCATCACCCTCTTCTTCGGAGCGGTGATCGTGCGGAACTTCGTGAAGACAAAGAATGTGCAGGATGCCGTGCTTTACGGCATTATCCTCATGCCCTTCGTGCTGAGGGTCCTGCATTTGAAGTAGGAGGGAGGAACAGCTATGAACGGAAAACTGAAAAACGCAAAGATCCTGACCCTCCTCGTAGCGGCCTTCTTCGCCATAGTGGCAGGGAAGGAGTTTTACGGGCACAGGAATTACAAGGAGGCGGTGGTGCCTTCATCGTCTCTCGCCGAGGTGAAGAAACTGTCGGATTATGAGCCAAGCCTGAAGGGGACCGTGAACGATAGCAACGTATATATTTTCGACAGCGGCGTCCCTGGCGGTACGGCATTTTTAATCGGCGGGACCCACCCGGAGGAGCCGGCAGCGAACCTGACAGCCACACTCATCGCTGAGAACGCGAAGGTTGAGCAGGGACGGCTTATTATCGTCATACGGGCGAGCCGGAGCGCCTCTACATGCACTCGCATGGGTGAGGCCTATCCCACATACTACTACGTGAAGACGCCGTGGGGAGAGAAACAGTTCCGCATGGGAGACCGATGCACCAACCCGCTGGACTCCTGGCCGGACCCCGAGGTGTATATCCACTACCCCAGCCGTCAGATGCTGGCCTATATGGATATCCGGAACCTGAACCGCACATGGCCGGGACGTCCCAACGGAGCTCTTACTGAGCGGACTACCTATGCCATGACCCAGCTGATCCGTCAGGAGAAGGTGGATATTGCGGTGGATCTTCATGAGGCGGAACTGGAGTACCCTGTGGAGAACACCATTGTGACCCACGAGAAGGGGGAATCTGTGGCGGCCATGACCTCCATGACCCTGACGTCCTCTCTTTTCAAAGTGCCGCTGAGCATGGAGTTCTCGCCCAAGGCCCTTCACGGCCTGTCTCACAGAGAGATTGGCGACCATACTGACGCCATGTCTCTGTTGGTGGAAGTGGCAGAGCCTATGTTGGACCGGATCCGAGGCATTACAGACGAGTATCTGCTCATGACCGGACGGGATGAGTTCGTGATGAAGGCTGGAGAGCATAAGCTCCTCTACGCGCCTATCGACGAGAAGGGCTGGCCTATTGACGTGAGGGTGGGACGGCATGCGTCTACATTCCTGAAGATGCTTGAATTCTACTCCATGACGGCGCCAGATCGGTCGGTTGTGATTACAGGCGTGCCTGGCTATACGGAAGTTATAGAAAATTCGCTGGGGACATACTTCCATAACCCTGAAGAAGCCCCCAAGGATTTGGTGTTTTACGATTAACAGGAGGGGGTGGGGCACAAAAAAGCGTGGGAGAGCGTAAGAAAGGGAGAAGTTGTTTCCAGTGGAATTTATTTTTTGTATCAGAACGGACTCGACTTAAGATTGCACCACAATAGGTTTACGACGTTGAAAAAGGAGGAGATGGTAAAGATGAAAAAGTTACGCCGTGGAATTTTGGTAGTCTTTTCTTGTTTGCTAGTAGTCCTTATGACAATGTCTGCTTGGGCGTGCACTGATATTGTAGTAGGCAAAGATGCTTCTGCAGATGGCTCTGTTATTACATCTCATACGGCGGATGGCGCTTTTTACGATGCAAGAGTCCGAACAATCCCTGGGAAAACCTTCCCCAAGGGGAGCAAGGTTGATGTCTTCTGGAATATTGGTATGGATGAAGACTCTGAGCCAGTAAAAATAGGCGAGATTCCGCAGGTGGAGAAGACGTACACCTACTTCCATGTTGGTTACCCTTTCATGAATGAGCATGGTGTTGCTATAGGAGAAAGCACCATAGGGCAGAAGGAGGAGCTCAAAACCTTCCGTCCTGATGCTCGGGCTCTGTTAACCATCGAACAGCTCGAAATTTTTGCCCTTCAGAGAGGGAAAACAGCTCGTGAGGCTATAACTGTCATTGGAGAACTGGCCGAGAAATATGGATTCCTTCCCTCTTGCGGAACAGAAGGAGAGAGCCTTACGATCACTGACTCAGAAGAGGCTTGGTTGTTCGAGATTCGCAGTGCTGGATTTATGTGGACCCCTGATAGTGGCAAGCCTGGCGCCGTATGGGTAGCCCAAAGGGTACCCGATGACTGCGTATTAGTTGTTCCTAATATGAGCCGTATTAGGGAAATTAATGTGAATGATAAGAAGAATTTCATGGCTTCAAAGGATTACATGCAGCTGGCCATCGATAACGGTTGGTACGATCCCAATAGCGGAAAACCCTTTATTTGGCAGGAAGCCTACTCTCCTCTTACAGGAAATGACGACTGGTCTCTTTCTTCCATGTGGATCCGCAACCGCCTCTACACCCTCTACAGTCAGCTTGACCCCACTCGTGAATGGGATCCCTACGCTGAAACCATGAGCTATCCCTTTGCTGTCAAACCTCAGAAAAAGCTTTCTGTACAGGATGTAATGACGATGCTTCGTGGCCATATGGAAGGGACTCCTTTCGATATGGCTGCAGACAAAGCATGGTATGTCCGTGAAGGCGACAATATGGTGAAGAGCCCTCTCGCTACGCCCTTTGTTACAAAGGATATTCGGAACCTTCTCAACATACCTTATAGCAGACCTATATCAAAGTGGGATTGCGCATATAGCTTTGTCTCACAGGTTCGCCCCGGCTATCCTGCTCCTGTAAGAACGGTTCTCTGGTTTGGTTATGACAACCCCCATACCACATGCTACGTTCCTATTTATTCGGGCGTTCTTGAGACAAGGGAAAGTTGGAGAACGTTCGATCGTAACGCTTTCAGCCTCAACTCTGCACAATGGGCGTTTATTCTGGCTGACGATCTTGTAAATCGCCGTTACCAGGAAGCCATGGAGGATTTAAAAGCTGTGCGAGATCCTTTAGAGCAGGGATTTGCTAAACAGGTTTTGGAAATAGATAAAAAAGCGTTGGAACTCGCCAAGAAAGACCCAGCCAAGGCTCAAGAATATGTAACAAAATTTACGAACGAATGTATGGAAAAAACAGAAAAAACTTGGTGGCAACTGAACTGGGATCTTATAACGAAGTACAATAACAACAAAAAGAAATAACATTTAGTTCTTGTAGTTCAAGAAGGCCTTGAGCATCACCTCGTTACTGCTCTAATGGAGAAAATGGCTTTGGGGGTTTATGGCCATGACCATGTTTTTCATGGCTCCATTGCGAAAGGCGGAACCGAAATAGGTTCCGCCTTTCGTGTATTATAAGACTCAAGGAGGTGAGTAAATGGAAGGAAATGTAAATCTTTATAATCAGCAGACAGCAACTCTTGAGGAAGAGGTGATAGAACTCCTTTCTTCTCAGGGGAATGTGCGAATAGAGCGCATCCTTTCTATGGGGCAGGCTTCCCCAGAAGGATTTTGGTACGATCAGGAAGAGATGGAGTGGGTGTGTGTCCTTGAAGGACAGGGTGTTCTTCAGTGGGAGGATGGAAGCAAAAGGGTCCTTGAAAGAGGAGATTGGATTATGATCCCTCCCCATGTTCGCCATCGGGTTCTTTCAACAAGTGTAACCCCACCATGTATATGGCTAGCATTTTTCTGGAAGTATGAAAAATGAAATAGGATATTCGCTTTTTGAGTTAATCATGTTACGATATAAGGAAGTTATATTACCCAGGGGGCGTACGTGATGTGTGAAAGAACAGCAACTACGGTAGAAAATGGATCTACATTTAAATTGTCTCTCTTATCGATAGGTCACTTTTTCAATGATCTCTATGCGGCGTTTCTTCCTACTTTTGTTCCTACCATTATTTCTCGACTTGGCATTACTATGGCTCAGGCGGGGTTGTTGAATTCGGTGGTAGGAATTATGCACATATTGCTTCAACCCCTATTGGGCTATGTATCAGATAGAACAGCTCGTTCATATCTTGTGATGGTTGGTCCTATTCTCACCTGTTTGGGAGCTACATTTCTTCCCAGTTCCCCAACCTATGGTATGGCTCTTCTTTTCGTAGGGATATGGGGGATAGGGAGCGCCACTTTTCATCCTCAAGGGCATGGTGGCGTAGGACATGTAGTGCCTCAAGAAAAGCTCACAGCTTCGTTGGCTATTTTTAGTGTGGCCGGAAATATAGGAGTAACGGTAAGTCCTCTTTTTGCCGTGGCGCTGGCAAAACTTGTCGGAATTGAAAAGATACCGTATGTAGCAATAATTCCTGTTTTGATTGTAGCTTTCGCTATTTATCGATATATGCCAGTGTTGAGTCAGGAAGGAATAGCCTTCCCAAAGGTTGAAAAGGGCCTCTTTCGTTCTCTGGCTTCCGTTTTTTCTATTATTTACCCTGTTTGGGCTGTGTCTGTAGCTCGCGACGCTACAAGCCAGGGGATCCGTTTCTTTCTACCCATCCGCATTTCGGCAGAAGGCGGCGATATTAGCGCTGTGGGGACGATTCTCTTTCTAGTCATGCTTTTTAGCACGTTGGGGATGTTGATAAGCGGGAAGCTCTCTGATCGATTTGGTAAGGTTCGTGTTCTTATTTTTGTCCTTATAGCTGGGCCTCTGCTCATGATTCCTGCTGCTTTTATATCGGGGGGTGCTTCTATATTGCTTTATATTATTGGGACGTCTGTTATTAATTCCAGTATGCCTATTACTGCAGCTGTAGCTCAAGAGCAGGTTCCTAATTCCCGCGGCATGGCAAGTTCCATTGTTATGGGGCTTTCGTGGGGGTTGGCCAATTTATTAACTGGGCCTCTTGGAAAGATCGGAGATATTTTCGGCATTACATCTACTATGCTTGTTATAGCGGCTCTTCCGCTTTTGGCTTTACCCATGTTTTTTAAGGAAATTTTTCGAGAGAAGAAAGTTGCCAATAGATAAAAAAGGGGGGCTTGCTTGTGAAGGGGCCCCCCTTTAAACGTTCTCTTATCTGCCTTTCTCAGCAGAGGGCCACTTTTGACTTCGTTTTTTCCGAGGAAGGTTTTCAGGTTCCATCGAAGCCCCTTCTTTTTCAAAAAGAGCTGCAACTCCTCCCGAAGAAAGTTCTTTTTGGTGATTGCAAATAGCAGTGCAGTGTCCACCACATTTACTTTGGTTGTCATCTGGTTCTGTATAGACTGTAAGAACTCCCTCAAAATTCCTGAGGATGGTTTTCCGATCTGAACAGGAGACAACATAGTTTGGCATCACCGGAATTTTCCCTCCGCCGCCAGGAGCGTCTACTACAAATGTGGGTACAGCCATACCTGAAGTGTGACCCCGTAAGAATTCCATAATTTCAATGCCTTTCCCTATGGACGTTCTGAAGTGTTCTATTCCTTGTGAGAGATCACATTGGTATATGTAGTATGGCCGAACACGAAGCTTTAAAAGTTGTTGATTTAGTTCTCTGAAAATGTAGGGGCAGTCATTGATCTCTTTGAGGAGTACTGATTGATTCCCCAGAGGAATGCCTGCATCTGCAAGTTTGCGACAGGCTTCTGATGATTCTGGGGTAATTTCCTTAGGATGATTGAACTGAATATTCATCCACAAAGGATGATATTTTTTGAGCATGTTACATAGGTCATCGGTGATCCTCATGGGCATAACTACAGGGACTCGAGTGCCGATTCGTATAATCTCAACATGAGGAATGGCGCGGATTTCCTCCAATATAGATTCAAGCTGTTGGTCAGAAAGAGTAAGAGGGTCGCCGCCTGAAATAAGAACATCCCGAATAACAGGAGTTTTTCGAATGTAGTCGATACAGGCTTCTATTTCTTCATGGCTTCGAGGATGGTCTGTTTGCCCGGCAAAACGTCGTCGGGTGCAGTGCCGACAATACATGGAACACTGGTCTGTAACAAGAAGCAGGCACCGGTCGGGGTAGCGATGAGTGAGCCCTGGGACAGGCGAATCTATTTCTTCATGGAGGGGGTCTCTCTGGTCTGTTTGTGAGATCAATGTTTCCTGCAAGGTGGGGACACATTGTTTTCTAATAGGACAGTTGGGATCGTTCCGGTCCATTAGAGAAGCAAAATAAGGTGTAATAGCCATGCGTAAAACATTCAGGCTTCTTTTTATAGTTGAAAGTTCGCTTTTTGTAAGGGAGATAAGTCCCTCTAGTTGCTCCACACTTGTAATGCGATTAGCGAGTTGCCAATGCCAATCGTTCCACTGCTCCCCGCTAACCTCTCTTCGTAAATCTCGGAGAGCGGGCATCTTCTTTTTTCCCTGGTCATTTTTCCGGGTCCATTGGCGGACGTCAGAAAGGGACGCCGGTGTTTTTTCCACACTATCTCGAGGCTTTAATTTCCTTGGTGTAGATGACAAGGTCATCACCCTCCCCGTAAAAATCATGGATTCGTCCACTTTCTATGTAACCGGCTCCAATATAGAAATGTCGTTGCCCGGTATATTCGCTTCTACCAGATGTTTCTACTCGAATAACAGCCTTAGAATTGTGTTTTAATAACTGCTGCTCCATTTTTGAATTTAGAAAAATCCCTAACCCTTGGCGCTGGAAGCAGGGATTTACCACTATCCAGTAGAGATCCCAAGCAAAACGGGTCATGGGCGTAGGTCCGTAGATCAGGAAACCTGCTAAGACTCCCTCTCTGTATTCCTCCAGCACGATATAGTCTTTTGCAGGGGTTGACTCGTATTCTGTAAGAACTTCTCGCAGAACAGAAAGCTCTTCTTGTGTAAAAGCTTTTGTTGCTTCTGCAATAGCAATATACGTTTCTATGTTCATGATTTAGCCTCTTTTATATGGTCTTTTAACGCAAGATTGACTATATGGCAGATCAAATCTTCGTAAGACCTGCCCCCTTTCGTATACTGACGGGCGAAACCACTATCTCGAGTTAAAGCCGGGTTGGGGTTCACATCAATAACATAAAAATGTCCATCTTTTTCGCGTAAATCAACCCGAAAGTAGCCTTTACAACCAGCTATAGCTGCTGCCTTGGCGCCTGTTCCGATAATTAATTCTTTTTGAGCAGCAGGCAACTCCAGATCTTCTGGGCAGAGTCTCCAGTCAGGACTCTCCTTATCCCATTTCGCCTTGTATGTAAGAAATGGCGTAAGAGCGGGATAGCGATCGTAGTCAAGGGTGGAAACACCTACTACTTCATAAGGATCATTTCCTAGAAAAGCGATGCTATACTCAGATCCACCTAAAAACTCTTCTACAAGCAGGCCATCTGGGAATTGGGGCAATTTCTTTTGAAATTGCTCTTGTAACTCCTCATAGTTTTGGACGAGAGAGGTTTCGTCGATACCTACGCTCCCATCTTCTCTAGAGGGCTTAATAAATAGAGGGAAGGGCCATTTTTTTTTGCCCATAGATATGGAGGAATAGGAAGAGGTAATGCATATCCCCCACGGGACGGAAATACCTTCTTGGCGTAGACGCAGTTTCAAAGCCCATTTGTCGAGACAAAGGCGAAGGACATGTGAAGGGTTTCCGGTAAAAGGGATGCCTTTTTTTTCAAGAAGCTCGCAAAAATCTGCTTCTTGACAAGGCTGGGAGCCAAAACCTTCAAAAAGATTAAAGATACACACATCTTGAAAGTTTGCTACTCGTAAAAACAGGGAGGAAGGATTATCCAAGCCATGAGGAGTAACATCGAGATCGACTACAGAGTAGCCCCTCGACGTTAAAGCACATCCTACCTCTTCTCGGCATATAAGGCTGTCAAGAAGATCTTGGCGCTCTGTTTTTTCTTTTGCTGCGGCTATAAGAAGCCGCAGGGTGGTACTGGGAGGCTCGATATTCTGTTCGACGCTATGCATGATTAGTCCCTCTTTTCGGCACAGAGGGGTTCTTCCAGCCTGGATGTGTCGAGTCCATATCTGGAGAAGGCCTCGCGGAGGATGATTCGAAGAAGATCTGAATATTCTCCTCCGCTGAGGCGATAAAGGATAGGAAGGTCACTATACGCAGGTGACAACCCAGGCAGGGGATTGATATCGATAATATGAGGTTTATCTTTCTCATCAAGCCGAAAATCAATACGTGCAATATCCCGCAGCTCCAAGGCTTCGAAAGCGCGAACTGCCAGCTTGGCAATGTCCTTCCTTAGCATAGGCCCGAGGGTATCGGGACCGTTATATTGAATTCTTTCTATATAGTTTCTCTTCTCTTCAAGAGAGTAGAGAAACATTGCAGTCTCTTCTTTGGGAGTAATAGACATCATCCCAATACACTCTGGCTTTATGTTTCCAGCCACTCCAGCAGTGATTTCTATGCCGGGGAGGTACTCTTCGACGACAGCGGGTTGCTTATATAGGTTCCATATCCTCTGAACCCTGTCAACAAGCTGCTCTGAAGAGTCCACAATAGAATCATGGAATATTCCTTTTGAGGATCCTTCCCAACGAGGCTTTATAATATATTGCCTGTGGTGCTTGAAAAGGACTCCCAAATTATTGAAATCAACAGGCCTTTTAAATACCCTATTCTCTGGAACGGGTAAACCCGCGCTTGCAAGAAGTCCACTCGTAAGTACTTTATCTAGGGAGAGACCTAACGATACAGAGTCGGATCCGCTGAAAGGAATCTCCAAACTTTCAAGAATACACGGAATCTGTGATTCTCTGCCTCGAGAGGTACCCCGTCCTTCTGTTAGATTCAAAACAAAATCGGGCTTAACAGAGAGTAGTTTTTGTATGAGAGTGTCGTTCTGTTCAAACAAAAAAACCTGAAAACCATACTCTCCAAGTTCTTTAGCAATGGATTCAATGGTTTCCAGGCTGTCATATTCCTCGTAGAGATCATCAGGTTCATGATCTTTCGCTTCACAGCGTAGATTATAAGTAACTCCTATCTTTTCCACATCTTTACCGTTTGAAAAATTCGGTAAAGGATTTTCACGTTCTTCTCCAAAGATGTATTCCATTTTTTAACCCCCGATAACAATAAAATATTTCCCCTTTTCCCCGCAAAGGGAGGTTTCTCGCTGATAACATTTGGCGTTTTTATAAAGCCTATTGGCTCATTTTTCCCTCCTCAAAGCGGTTTTTAATCGCCTGTTTTATCGTGGGTTCTTCTTAAGCGGATTATATGCTTTTTGTAGGTAAATACAATAGGGCAATCTGCAAATCTAAAAAAGGCGGGGCCTTGCAAGACCCCGCCTGAGAGAGATCAGAATCGGAAAAGAGCAGCTACATTTCCCTTGTCGGGAATGTTCTCTGCAGGAAGAACATAGACGCGGCCGCCACGAAGAAGGGAATGAGTTGCTATAAAATCAAGGAGGTCAATATCTTCGACTTTTTTCTCTTCATGAATAGTGGCTTTTACAGCCTTTTCATCAAAAGATCCCCAAATATGATTCCCTAAAGCAACGAAGACAGTATCTATTTTCCCTATATATGCTGCCGCAGCCGTTTCTTCTACATCTGTAGATGTTTTCCCAGTACCCTTCATTTCTATATATAACTCGGCAAACTTTTGTTCCTCTTTTTTAAAGAAAGGATGAACTATTTCCCACCCTTTCTCGCCTAATTCTTGAGGGCTCAAAAGGTCAGGATTCCCGTTAATGCCTTCATCCATGAGGCAAGGATATGTATTAGCCTCTTTATAGAGAGGTAAGAGGAAATCAACACCAGCGAGGACCAATGGAGCTTGTCCTTCTCCAAGGAGATCGCTGATCCCCTTATCTATTTTTTGAAAAAATTTTAGTATATATTTTTTCTCTACTTCCGCTCCCCATCCTTGGCTATGCATAATATATCCTTTCCCACCAGGTTGATCGGGAGTAACAGCATGATATTGGAACTGACGTTCCGGAGTATCGAATCCGAGGGCTTCTATTATATCCTGAGGTAAGCTCTCAACATCTACTTCTCTAGCAGCACTAAAGCGGGTTCCCTCTATGAGTCTGATACCTTTTTGGCTGATCCCAAGGACATAAAATCGTCCCTCTCTTCCGAGAAGCGGGAAAAGGGGTTTTATGTGAAAGTGGTCAGAGGTCACAATAACATCGTGAAATTTTATGGGTTGATTAAAAGTAAGAAAGATGTCTGGAGATAAAAAAAGGGCGAGTCCTTCGTTCAAATTTTGCCAAAAGAGAGAGTTGGCAAGAAGCTCTCTTGCGGGATTGAGGAAGGCTCGAGCATCTTGTTCTTTCATGCCAAGTTCCTTAAGGCGTTGCTCTCCATTTTGAAGCATGGATTTGAAACGGATTTGCCCCTGCCGAGGCTCACCAATAGCAGGGTTCCCCATATAGAGAGATAAACACGGCCCCTGACCTTTTTCTACAAGACTCTTTAAGTTTTCTCTGGTCAGTATTTTCATATAGAATCCTCCCTTCATATATGACTCATATATGATTTCTCATTCATACGAAGAAATAGGGGAGAGGAGTGTCCCAATACTAGAGACAAAAAAGGGGGTATCCCCCCCTTTTTGTCATGCGCTTTTTATTCGATGGTTTTGAAAACTTTTGCGCTAGCGCCACAAATGGGGCACGTATCTGGAGCAGATCCTTCTTGAACATAACCACAGATTGGACAGAGATAAAAATCTCCATCCTCTCCTTTTTTCATGTTTTCTAAAGCGTGCTTATAAAGGTTCCCATGAACTTTTTCTGCTTCGTTAGCAAAATTGAAAAAGCGGAGAGCCTCTTTTTGTCCGTCAGCTTGAGCATCTTTAATAAAAGCAGGGTACATTTCTGTGAATTCATAAGTCTCTCCTTCAAGAGCTGCCTGAAGGTTCTCTTGGGTGCTTTCTACCCCGCCCATAGTTTTAAAATGACTCAAGGCGTGAAGAGTTTCTGCTTCTGCGATGGTTCGAAACAGCTTCGCAATTTTAGGATATCCCTCTTTTTCTGCCTGCTCGGCAAAGGCTAGATATTTCCTATTTGCTTGGGATTCTCCTGCAAAGGCTGCTGCTAAGTTTTGCGTTGTTTTCGATGAACTCATATGAGTAACCTCCCTCATTAAAATTCTATGTATATTATACCAGGGAACCGTATTCTAATCTATGAAGTAGTAAGAAGAATAATCGCCTCTGGGTTAATAACTCTGAAAGTAAAGGATTCAGTAAGGAAGAAAGTCCCTTTTTGCCCTTCATTTCCAATATAGCCCAAGGAAAAATCTTGTCCCACTATAAGCTCCATATCTCCGCCTCGAATGGAGACGAGAAAAGATCCTTTATCGTGAGAAGAGAGAATGACAGGTCCACCTAGAAGATCCTTCAGGTTTTTAGCTAGCGGGTAACACTCGGTAGCAGAGTGAAGCTTTTGCCAAAAAACTGGAGAAGCTACAAGAGCATAAGGACCTGATACGCCATCCTCTTGGAAGCGATAAAGCCCTTGGCTTACAGTTTCAAGTATTCCTGTTGCGGAAGGCGTTTTTATAGCGAGAGAACGGCCATGTCCAGCTTGTAAGAGACCTTCTATTTTTGCAGATGGAAGGCCGGTATAAATGGTTTTTTCCTCAAAATCAGCAATGTGTTTCGTAGCTTCTTCAAGAGGGGTGAGGTCGGGATTTTTTAAGCCCCGGGTAATGTTGTCGAGCTCCCAAAGGTCAAGGTCAAAGACAGCTCGTGCTTCTATAAGAGGTAAGACTTCGTGGATTCCGTACATTACACCTTTTGGGGGCTGTTCCTTTTGTATCTCCAGCCTGCCGCAAGAATGGGCTGCATAGTCCCATCCTTTAGGCCCTGTTATGTCTACGAACTTCCGGGCAGAAAGGCGAGTTTCAAGAATTCGTTTAGCTTGTTCATCCATTTCATGCCATGCTTCCGCACTTACCATTTCGGTTGACCTTCTAAGTATATCCACGTGGAATCCCTCCTTCTCTCTAATAATAATTCTCTATCGCTTAAGACTGCCTATATTGAGGGTTCCTGAAGATGCCTCAATCTTTTTAGCAGATTCCTCTGACCCGGTTTTTTCTATTTGGAGTAAGGGTTTATTTGTGAAAAGATATTGACGCAATTCTTTGTCCCAGCCAGGCATATGGCGACGTAGCCATTCTATAAGCATAGCGGCATGTTCTATTTCCTCATCTCTGTTGTGCCCAAGTAATGTTTTAAGTTCCTCATCAGTAGTAGCGTTAACTCGCTGGTTGTACCAGTTAATCGCTTCAAGCTCCTCTTGCATGCTTTTTAACACCATAGCGCAATGACGAGTCAGAGTATCCAATTGCTCTACAGGTTCTGTGTACTGCATTTTCCCACTCCTTTCGACAAAAAAGGCGGATAAGCCTTTTCACAAGCCTACCCGCCGATCCCTTAATGAGCGTCCTCACTCTTTATCTCAACAACTTTGCACTCTTCAGGATGTTTTTTCTCGGTAATCTCTATAGTGAGAATGCCGTTTTTATACGACGCATGGGCGCTGTCTGGATCCACTTCTTCTGGAAAATGTATCACTCGAGATATATTTCCATAATATCGTTCTGCCCTGAAGTAGTCTTCTTCTTTCAGCTGCCGTTCATCGCTTCTTTCAGCATTCAAGACAAGCCTGTCTGGATAAATTTTTAAGTCGACTTTCGAAGGATCAATGCCAGGAAGCTCAAATTCAGCAATGAATTTACCATCTTTACGATATATATCGCTTCGAGGGACAGCTACTGGGGAGTACCGCTCTTCCATCCATGGAAATGCAGAGAAAAAATCATCAAAATCTTTCATCATATCGTGCATCATGGATTCCATCCTGGGACCCCAGGGGCTTAAGGGAAACATCCTTTCCAACGGCCTTTTCATTAAAGAACGCCTCATTTAAGCGCACCTCCTAATAATTTAACTTATTTTGACCTTTCGCTGTTTATTATATAGGTCAGCATTGGTTAGATCAATGTGTATGTGAAGTAAATAATCGTAATTGAAAAAGATTATTCTTTAAAATGCCTTGCGACATTAATTTTTTGTGGTTTTTTGCATCTCTAAAAGGTAGTGTATAATTAAAAATACAATTGCGGTTCATTGAGGCGAAGAGAGGAGGAATGAACAAGTGAAAAGATCAATAGGCATTCATATGCCTGTCTACCCGGCTCCAGTTCTTATTATCGGGAATTACGATGAAAATGGCAAGTCGAATATTATGACAGCAGCATGGGGAGGGATTTGCTGTTCTATTCCCCCATGTATCAATGTATCTCTACAAAAGAGCCGATACAGCTATAAAAATATTCTTGAGCGAAAAGCCTTTACAGTCAATATTCCGTCAGAAGAATATGTAAGTGAATCAGATTATTGTGGGATCGTTTCTGGCCGGGAGCAGGATAAGTTTGAAGTCACAAACCTAACCCCTATACATGGAGAAAAGGTAAATGCTCCCTATGTGGAAGAGTTTCCTGTTTCTATGGAGTGTCGCTTGTTACAGACTATAGAGTTAGGTTCTCATGTCATGCTTATTGGAGAGATTGTCAATACTTTGGTTTCTGAAGGATGTTTAACAGATGAGAATTATCCGGATCCCATAAAGGTAAAGCCCATTATTTTTACACCCAAGTTTCGTCATTATTATTCATTAGGTAAAGATTTAGGAGAGGCATATGTTTTAGGGAAAAAGTTTTTTAAGTAAAGTGAAAGAAATATGTCTTGCTACGCAAGCCTGCGGCCCTCTATCCGCAGGCTTATGTTTCTTAAATAACCTTGTTATTATTTACGATAGTTTCTATTAACAGGAGGTAGTTTTTAATGGTGATGGGGTTAACAAAGAACGTTCCATTTATGAAAAAAGATCCTTCAAATGATGGGGTGTTACCTATAGGGAGTCTTCCTAGAAGAGACGAGATAGATAGGCGGTATCTATGGAAACTTGAAGATATTTACTCTTCTTCAGAGTCTTGGGAAAAAGATTTTTATCATCTAGAAGAAATGCTCCCTCGATTTAGTGAGTTCCGCGGTGCTTTACATCTCTCTGCATCTACCCTTTTAGGAGGTCTCCGCCTTATGGAGGATGCAGAAATTATTATGGGTAAGCTCTATGCTTATGCTGTGATGAGAAGCCATGAAGATATGGCGAATAAAGCTGCTCAAGCCTTGGCAGAGCGGGCAGAGCTCTTGCTTGTAAAACTTTCTGCCGCTGTTTCCTTTTATACGCCAGAAATCTTGGAGATGGACGAAATAAAGATTCGAGAATTTATGGAAGAGGAGAAGGAGCTTCAAATATATCGCTTCTTTTTCGAAGATCTCATGCGCTCCCGGCCTCACACTCTTTCCTCAGTGGAAGAAGAGCTGTTAGCGAGATCTGGGGAAATAGCCCGAGCTCCAGAGAACATCTTCTCTCTTTTTACGAACGCCGATATAAAATTTCCTACCGTAACTGATGAGGATGGGAATGCAATAGAGCTAAGCGAGGAGCGATATATTCGCCTTATCCGTTCTCAGAATCGTAACGTTCGTCATGAGGCGTATGAGGGGTTATTTCGTACCTATGACCAATATCAGAACAGCTTAGCTGCCATGTATGGGGCGAGCGTAAAGGGGGATATTTTCTACTCCCGATCCAGAAAATATAACAGTAGTCTTGAGGCAGCTCTTCATCCAGAGAATATTTCTCCGTCTGTGTACGATATGGTTGTAGATACAGTTCGAGACAATCTTGAACCTCTTCACGAATATGTACAGTTGAGAAAAGAGGTTCTGGCTCTCCCTGAGCTGGCTATGTGTGATCTCTACGTTCCTTTGGTAGATGAACCTCAAAAGGAAATTTCTTATGAAGAGGCATGTAATGTGGTTCTAGATGGCCTCCGACCTTTAGGCGAAGAGTATGTTTCTATATTAAAGGAAGGATTTTTGTCAGGATGGATTGATGTATACGAAAACGAGGGGAAGAGAAAGGGAGCTTATTCCTGGGGGAGTTATGGTACCCATCCCTACGTTCTTTTAAACTATAACGGAACGATTCATGATATGTTTACGATTGCCCATGAAATGGGGCACGCCATTCATACATGGTATTCTCATAAGC
Organism: Aminobacterium mobile DSM 12262; assembly: GCF_000526395.1. Taxonomy (NCBI): domain Bacteria; kingdom Thermotogati; phylum Synergistota; class Synergistia; order Synergistales; family Aminobacteriaceae; genus Aminobacterium; species Aminobacterium mobile. The sequence continues at coordinate 71,481 of NZ_JAFZ01000003.1, forward strand.
ATCAGCCTTATGTTTATGCCGATTACACTATTTTTTTAGCAGAGGTGGCTTCCACTACAAACGAAGCGCTGCTTCTTCAATTCCTTCTTAAAAACTCCCGGAAAGATGCTGAGCGACTCTACCTTTTGAATTATTCCCTTGAACAGATCAGGACCACCGTTTATCGGCAGGCGATGTTTGCTGATTTTGAAAAAATGACCCATAGCATGATGGAAAAGGGAGAACCTCTTACGGCTGATCGTCTTTCAAATATATGGCATGAATTAAATGAGGCTTATTACGGTTCTCATATTAGTGTGGATCACCTTATTGATATTGAATGGGCCAGAATTCCTCATTTTTATAGCGCATTTTATGTTTATAAGTATGTAACAGGTTATGCTGCCGCTACATCCCTTTCTCAAAAGATTTTAAGAGAAGGAAAGGACGCTCAGCGTCAATATATTGAGTTTTTGAAGAAGGGGCGTTCCGCTTATTCTTTAAATATCCTCAATGAAGCAGGGGTAGACATGACGACTTCTCAGCCTCTTCTGGATACAATAGCTCTCTTTAAAAAGAACCTTATGGAAATGAAGTCTCTTTTATAGGTAGACGCCTTTTGCGAAGCAATTAATTATTTCTATTTGAAGTAAAGAGAGCCCTGTTTGTTTATGAGGGGCACTTTTAAATGCTAGATTTTCTGTCCAACTTTTGGAGTGCTGAACAGTATCTAAGGGCTCTCTTTTTAATATCTTTCCTTATAACTATAACAGCTGCCACATCGTCGATGTCAGAAAGCTACAGTATGTAATGAAGGAAATAAGTTACATATGTCCCTTTTTGTAGTCATTAAACAACTGTACAAATTTCCCACTGAGCAATAGAAGGGCGAGCATATTCGGAAGGCCCTCTATCCCTGTGGAAATATCTACTATTGTCCACACAAACTCTACAGATAAGCTCACTGCAATGAAAGGAGGAATCAAATATATCCATCGGAAAAAACGCACTGCCTTTTGCCCGAAAAGATAAACTACAGATGTTTCATATTCTATATAGTATCCCACCATTGTAGAAAATGCCGCAAGTAAGACTCCTATTGCTACTATTCCTGTTCCCCATTTCCCGTAAAATTGCTGGAAGGCCGAAAACGTTAGTTCCACTCCATTTAAACCACTGTGCCAAATGTTCGGAGCTGCAACAAGAATAACGAGAGCTGTCATAGTGCAAATGACGATTGTATCTATAAAAACCTCAAAGGCTCCGAATAGGCCTTGTCGTATAGGATGGTCTGTTATGGCTGTAGCATGAACCATTGGGGCGGAGCCCATGCCAGCCTCGTTAGAGAACATGCCTCGAGACATTCCTCTTTTCATTGTTAGTAAGATAGCAGACCCTGCAAATCCGCCTATTGCCGGAGTAGGGCTAAAAGCATCTTTGAAAATGAGAACGAGTGCATTGGGAAGAGCCGTAATATTGGCTATTATAATAACGAGAGAAGCGATTATATAAAATAAGCACATAAAAGGCATAAGTTTTTCACAAAAAACACCTATTCGTTTAAAACCGCCTATAATAACAAGAGCTGTTAGTAACACTGCAACAGTAGCTGTCCATATTGGTGGAATATTAAAAGCCTCGCGCATGGCCATGCCCATTGTGTGGGGTTGAACCCATACAGCAGTACCAAGAGCTCCTAAAACCATCATCGCTGCAAAGAATTTCGCTAAAGGTTTCCATTTAGGGCCCAGGCCTTTCTCTATATAGTACATAGGGCCGCCATAGTAATTTCCCTGACTATCTTTTTCTCTATATTCTACGGCAAGTGAGACCTCTACCATTTTTGTCATCATTCCAAAGAAAGCGACAATCCACATCCAGAAAATAGCGCCTGGTCCTCCCATGGCGATAGCGGTTGCTACTCCGGCGATATTGCCATTTCCGACAGTTCCCGCGAGGGCAGTAGAAACAGCCTGCCATGGCGTCATAACTCCTTCGCCTCGATTAGTTTCTTTCCGGAATACCTTGCCTAGCGTGTTATTCAGGATATATCCCAAATGAGTAATTTGGAAAAAACCTGTTCGAATACTAAAAATAAGACCGCATGAGAAAATAAGGATCATCATTGGCCAACCCCATAAAACACCTGCAAACCAATTACAGAAGCGCATTTAAAGTCCCTCCTTATTTTTAGTTTTTGTGCAATACAAAACAAAGGGAAGAGTTCTTCTTCCCTAAGGCTATGCAGAAATATTTTTAGTGAAAATACTAGTTGGATATCTCCCGACAACTTTTTGACGCAACCTTATTTTCGAGTCGGGAGATGCACGAAGAGGTTTTTTATTGGAAACTCCGCATGGTTCGCAGTTAAATATGTCTATTATGGACAAAAAATTTAATAGAACCTGTACTCTAACGTAAAAAGAAAATACCTATATAAAATTCTAAGAACATGTAGTTTATTGCGTTTTTAAGTGCCCAACTTAGATCTATCTCAACTTTAAAGAAGTTCATCATATCAGAAACGCGAGAGACAACTTTTTAGCTTTTTATAGTAAAAGAATGAGATATATTTCTCTTTCTTGTATATAAGATACATCGGATATTATTAATTGCAATAATTATTTGCCAATCAGTTTCATAATAAAAACATTATCAATAAAGAAAGCCCTTGTTGTACCCGCAAGGGCTTTCTTTATTTAGAGATGGGATAATATGATTTATTACTTCTAGTATATACGCTTTGTTCCCTTCTTCTTTGCTATTTTGTATAAAACAAGATTAAAGCGATAGTTTTTAGTCTTTCGCACTATAGGCTGTTCCTAGCACTTCTGAAGCAACTTTTTCAGCAATTTTCCCCATTTCCCAGCCTGCATAAGAAAATCCTTTTACTGTGGAGTGAACGAGGAAGATTTCGCGGTTTATACTATGAAATCCTCGTAGAGGGAGTATCACCACTTCTTTATGTTGCACGTCTTTCCTTACCGCTATTTCTGTTGCTATTCCAATACCGATACCTTGAGAAACGAGCCCCGTAAGAATCTCCTCATTATCTACCTGTATCAATTGAGGTATTTTAAGGCGATAGTTAAGAAAAAAGTCGTTTAAATAATAATAAAGAGCAGTCTTATTCGTATATGTAATAAAAGGTTCTTTTAAGAGATCAGAAGGATGGATGATCGTACGTGTTGCCCATGGATGATCAGGAGAGGCAATAAGGACAAAGGGGCTTCTTCCAAGAGATTTAAGTGTACAGGACGAAGGAGGGGAAAGAAGAGGGTTACATCCTAAAAAGGCAAGCTCTATTTCGTCTTGCTCGATCATAGAAAAAAGCGTTTTTTCAGAATTTATTTTCAAACATATCTCTATGTGAGGAAATTTATGGCGAAACTCCTTAATTATGAAAGGGATGATTGTCTTCGAATAAGAAGCAGTTGTTCCTAAATGGAGTTGCCCGTATTTTAGTAATTGCATATCGCGAAATTTTTCTGGAATAGCATCTGCTCGTTTTAAGAGATCACATGCAAGCATATAGAGAATTCTTCCTTCAGGCGTTACTGCGAAACTCCGCCCTCTTCTGTTAAAGAGCTTAACGTCATAATTTTTTTCTAGCGCTGCAATATATTGACTTACTGAAGGTTGAGAAAGAAAAAGTTTTTCTCCAGCTCGTCGGAAGGATCCTTCTTCAACTGTGGCGCAAAAAACCCGTAATTGGTTTAAAGTCACGAACTATCCCCCCAATATATAATTTTTATTATGCAATACATGGTTGAATGATTATTATATCTAATCATAAAAGATACACCCTTATTTTACACAATATAACAGAAATTAGTATTTAAGTTTGTCGAAACTGGATGAGGAGGCAAAAAGAAAGAATTTAATATGTGCCAAGAAGCACAATGTGCCTTATTTATAATGTTTTTATTATGTAATTGATTGATAATTGATTATTGTAATTAATAATAGGTGATGTATGTTTATATCACACGATGCGGGGTGAGACTCTTATGAAGGAAAAAGAAAGAGAAACAGATCTCATTCAATTGTGTCAGGAGTTAATACGACGACCGAGCTTGTCAGGTAAAGAGAGAGACATTGCCCATTACATTGCAGATGTGATGAGGTTCATCGGTTACGATGAAGTTTCGATTGACTCTCTTGGGAATGTAGTGGGTCGCATTGCTTTTCATGCTCCAGGTAAGCGTCTTCTCTTTGAATCTCAAATGGATCATGTCGATCCGGGGACTCTTGCTGATTGGAGTTTTTATCCCTATGGTGCATTTATAAAAGATGGTTGTATCTATGGCCGGGGAGCTTCAGATCAAAAGGGATGCCTAGCCGCTATGGTGATGGCAGGAGCAGAGTTAAAAGATAAGTTTTATGACACTTTGAAAGGCGAACTCGTGGTTGCGGGGACCGTGTTTCAAGAGCGTTTTGAAGGTATTGCTTCTCGGTCTGTAGCTTCTACTTTTCCTCCAGATTATGTTGTTTTAGGGGAAGCTACGGATCTAAAGGTAAAACGTGGTCAGCGGGGACGTGCCGAAATAGTAATTGAAACGCAAGGACGGATGGCGCACTCTTCTAATCCAGAGCTAGGTTCAAACCCAGCTGATGCCATGATATCAATTCTTTCTTCGATTTATCAGTTCTTTACTCCCTCCTTCCAACCTTTTTTTGGGGAGAATGTTCTCGTTCTTACAACTCTTCATACGTATCCTGATTTGGGGACAGGACTTGTTCCAGAGATTTGCCGAGCGATTTTTGACTTGCGTATTTCTCCAGATGATTCTCCAGAATCTGTAATTGAAAAATTTGGAATTTTCATAGATCAAGTGAAAGATTCCTTACATGGAATTAAGGTTAAAATTTTTGTCTCTGAAACAGAAGAACGAACATATACAGGAGCTCCCATCAGAGGAAAACACTTTGCCAGCGCGTGGGCTTTATCACCTGATTCGGAATATCTAAAAAAAGTTCTGAATGCTGTTATGGCTTTAGATGTGGAAAGTAGATTATCAGATTCTCCAGGGTTTGGTACTAATGGTTGTTATTATGCGGGGGAATTAGGAATTCCTACAGTTGCTTTTGGCCCTTCAGGAGAAGGGCAAGTCCATAGCGTTGATGAATACATAGAAATAAATGACCTTTTACGTGCCTTTAGAGGATATGAGGGTATTGCTAGGGAAGTTTTAGCCTGAGGCGATACGAGGGGAATTTGTTGCAAGAATATTTGAGTATGTCGACGTCGCGACTCGGAACACTCTAAAAATCAGCAGTTGTTTAGGAGGGGAACATATGTTTGAGCAGGGTTGGAATATGCTTGAAAAAACAGATAATGCTATAGCCGATATCATAGCCCGCGAGAGGGATCGTCAGGATCATGGTATCGAGTTGATCGCTTCCGAAAATTTTGTTTCTCCTGCAGTGTTGTGTGCTATGGGGTCTATCCTGACCAATAAATATGCGGAGGGATACCCGGCCCACCGTTATTATGGCGGCTGCCACATTGTTGACGAGGCCGAAAATCTGGCACGAGACAGAGCGAAGAAGCTCTTCGGGTGCGACCATGTGAACGTACAGCCTCATTCAGGCTCTCAGGCCAACATGGCAGTTTACTTCACATGCCTTAAGCCAGGGGATACGGTTTTGGCCATGAACCTGTCCCATGGCGGACACTTGACCCACGGTTCCCCAGTAAACTTTTCAGGGAAGCTTTATAACATTGTTCCCTATGGAGTCAGCCGAGATACGGAGACCATCGACTTTGCAGAAGTAGAGCGGCTGGCACTGGAACATCATCCGAAGCTTATTGTATGCGGAGCGAGCGCCTATCCCCGCGAGATTGACGCGGAGAGATTCAGAGAGATAGCGGACAAAGTAGGCGCTCTCCTCATGTTTGACATAGCCCATATAGCAGGACTTGTGGCAGCTGGACTTCATAAAGATCCAGTTCCCTTCTGCGACTTTGTAACCACCACGACCCACAAGACCCTTCGGGGTCCCCGGGGCGGCATGATCATGTGCCGAGAGCAGTATGCGAAAGACCTGGACAAGAGCATCTTCCCGGGAATGCAGGGAGGTCCTCTGATGCACGTGATCGCGGCGAAGGCAGTAGCCTTCGAGGAAGCCCTTCGGCCATCTTTCAAGAGCTACCAGAAGAAGATAGTGGAGAACGCCGCCGTTTTGGCTGATGAGCTGTTGAGCCACGACCTTCATCTCGTATCAGGTGGAACGGACAACCATCTGATCCTCATTAACCTTACGAACCGTAACGTGACAGGCAAGGCAGTGGAGGCGGCGCTTGACAAGGCTGGGATTACGGTGAACAAGAATACGGTTCCCTTCGAGACCCAAAGTCCCTTTGTGACGAGCGGTATCCGCATCGGGACCCCGGCGGTAACCACTCGTGGTTTTGGCTCAGACGAGATGAAGAAGATAGCGGCGTGGATCAACGACGTGGTGGATAACGTAGAGAACGAGAAGGTTTTGTCGAGGATTCGCGGTGAAGTTCTGGAGCTGTGCGGAAAATATCCTCTTTACGCAGGGTTTTAAGAGCGAAAATATCGGCTAGAAGAGAACAGACAGTGAGAATATATAAGAACGGGAGTGAGCAAGAATGATCGATTTGACCATTCACAAAGAGGGGCTCAAAAAAGCGGTGGAGCAGGCAAAAAAACGAAATATTGTTATCCCCACCTTTAAGCAGATGAAAGATCCGGATCGTTATACCCCGGAAAAAATTAAAGAGCGCCTAAAGAAGACGGGTCTTTGGGATGTAGATTCAGTCAATTTGTTCCGCATAACCTGGAAAAATGAGCCGAAAAAGCAGGGTGGATTGTTCGGCAACGTGAATTATGTAGAGATTCCTAGAGAGATTACAGGCGTAAAGGCAAAAATAGTGGCTCTTGTGGGGAAATGGTTTCCTACAGGGGCTCACAAGGTGGGAGCGAGCTTCGGATGTTTGGCACCCCGTCTTGTCACGGGCCAGTTTGATCCTACATCACAAAAAGCAGTGTGGCCTTCAACGGGAAACTATTGTCGTGGAGGAGCCTATAACGCTCAGCTGCTGGGATGTGATTCTATTGCCATTCTCCCAGAAGGAATGAGTTCTGAGCGCTTCGAGTGGCTGAAAACTGTAGCAGGGGAAGTTATTGGTACACCTGGAACGGAAAGCAACGTAAAGGAAATTTACGATAAGGTTTGGGAACTGCGTAAAACTCGAGACAACATAATGGTATTCAATCAGTTTGAAGAGTTTGGAAATCATCTGTGGCATTACGAGGTAACTGGTCACGCTATGGAAGAAGTCCTTCAGCAGGTATGTGGTAAGGATGGACGATATTTTGGAGTGGTGTTGACTTCCGGATCAGGTGGAACACTTGCAAGCGGAGATTATCTGAAGGGAAAGTACCCTGGGAGCAAGATTGGAGTGGGAGAAGCTCTTCAGTGTCCCACACTTCTGTGGAACGGCTTTGGTGCTCACCGCCTTGAGGGGATAGGAGATAAACACGTTCCATGGATTCACAATGTGAAGAACACCGACATGATTATTGACATAGATGATGCTGACAGTATGGCTATGATACGCCTTTTCAACGAACCAGCAGGCCAGGAATTCCTGCGCAAGAGTGGCATATCAGAGACATTCATGGAAAGCCTGCCACTTATAGGAATTTCGGGAGCGGCTAATATCCTTATGGCCATAAAGATGGCGAAGTACTACGAGCTGAGTGAACAGGATGTCATAATGACTGTTCTGACTGATTCCATGGAAATGTACGGCTCAAGGGTCAAAGAAATGGAAGAGGAAATGGGCCCCTATACGGAGATGGATGCTGCCATCGATCTTCACCAGCATATTTTTGGAGTCGGAGTCGATTATATGCAGGAACTTTCATATTACGATCGGAAGCGAATCCACAATCTCAAATATTATACATGGGTTGAGCAACAGGGGAAGACTTCAGAGGAACTGAATGATCAGTGGTACGACTACGATGCGTATTGGGGTTCTATTCATAAAATGGCCGATGCTATTGACGAAAGAATTGATGAATTTAATAGGCTTACAGGACTTCTTGTTTAATATGATGTAGCGGGCTAAAGATGTGAGGTTGCGTTGTCGCAACCTCTTCTTCGTCAGTAAGGCCGAGGGGAGGGCGAACGGCGGAGAAACGTTATCCTGTTCTTGGGGAGTATTAATTCGCGAGGGGAAAGTCGTTGCGTTTTTAGGGCTCTTGAACTGCACTTCCGGAAGGATCTGCGCATGAAAAAGGAGGCGTTACATGATGTCTAAAGTTGGGTTCTGGAGAAAGAGTTTAGTCGTCGTATTGGTTGTTCTGTCTTTAGGTTTTGCCATTGTTGCGGGAGCAGCTGAACCGGAGTATAAGTGGCGTTTTGGGCAGACCTCAGTTCGAGCATCTCAAGGGGAGTCCTACAAGCTTTTCTGTGAGTTGATCTCGAAATATAGTGATGGTCGAATCCAAGTCGAGTTTTTCCCTGATAACCAGCTGGGCACTCTTGATGAAATTTTCCATGCCGTTCAGGATGGCGAAGTGGAAATATGTGGAGTGGCACCTTATGTAAACCTCGTCCCAGGTGGAATGTTTAACTGGATGCCTTGGACTGTTGAGACATGGGAAGAGTGTAAGATGGCTTTTAAGCGTCCAGATGGATGCTTGTATGCACCAATGGAAAAGGCTATGAACGAAGTCGGAATGCACATCCTTTTCACCGTGTCTCAAGGATCTTATGGTGTTGGAAACAATACACGGCCCATTAAGACCCCTGAAGATTTCAAGAACCTGAAAATGCGAGTTTCTTCTTCTCTTGGCTGTGTAAGAGGACTTCAGAATATGGCTGAAGGAACAGGCATGACTGTGGAAACCGTACCTTGGGGCGAGCTCTATAATGCTCTGTCTCGTGGAGTTGTCGATGGTTGTTGGTCAATGTGGCCTTCTCTTGTGGAGGAGCGCCATTACGAGGTTATAAAGTATTACACCTCCCTTGATTGGTGCTGGGATGCAAACCAGGTTGTCATCAACAAAGATCTTTGGGAAGAGCTTCCTGATGATCTCAAAGCCGCTATAGAGAAAGCTGCCCTAGAGGCAGAGGCTCATCAGTATGCAATTCAGGAGCGTATGGCGGAAGAATTCCAGGCGTTCTTGAAAGATCAGAAGAATTTCGAGATTTATTATCCTACCGACGAAGAGCGAGCCGCATTCCGTGAAAAAGCAAATGTTTTGAGCATTTGGAACGAGCTGTGCAAGCCTTGGCTCGATAAGCATTATCCTGGTCAGAATATGACCGAAAAGATTCTTGCTGAGCTTGAGGCGAATCGGAAACTGGTTTTATCCGAAAAAGCGGCGAAGTAGATGAAATCTAAGGAGGCAGTCAAAGGACTGCCTCCTTATTTCTTCCCTTACTGTAGATTAACCTATTCCCTATTTTGAGATAGAGGGGATTGCGCTTCAGAGAGAAGGAAGTGTTACGATGAAAAAGTTTTTCTTGTATTTGGAAAAAGTGGAATTTTTCCTAGCCTCCGTAGGGCTTTTATCAGCAATTATTCTCACGTTCTGCCAGGTTGTTAATCGGTATTGGCTGCATTTTGAGATTATGTGGATCAGTGATTTTATGTTGTATATATTTATTTTCACAATCTATATTGCTATTTCGTATGGGGCATCCCAGAAAACTCATATTGCTGTAGATATTCTTCCAGATTGTTTGTGTGGGAATGACAAGGCAAAGAGAGCAATGTTCGATATTGTTAAAAGTGTTGTTACCATTTTCATGATAATTTCTATGAGTGGGTCTACATGGAAAGTATTAAAAAGGGCTTTTAAATACCCTGAATACGCGACCCTTGTTCGCTGGTTCAATATGAGCTGGCTCACATATGCGATGGGAGCTATGGTTGTTTTTGCTATTCTTCATTATGGATGGCATGTGGCTTGCGATATTTACGAGCTGAAGCAACTTCGTTGGATTTCAGCAAATGAAGGGGAGGCAGAATAGATGTTAGACATCGGAACAGTAACCACACTAATTAGTTTTCTTGTGGGGATCGTTCTGGGTTTCCCCATAGGATGGCTCTTTATAGGTTCAACGGCTTTGGGTCTTTTGGTTATGGGTGGCTCTACAGCCTTTATGGCAAATACATTTTTCCACGCATTAGATTCGTCAACGGTTATGGCCATAGCTTTTTTTGTCTTTTCTGGAGCTTTAATTTCAGAGGCAGGATTGGCCGATCGCATTGTCAATTTCTCACATTCTCTCGTAGGGCGTCTCAAGGGGGGGCTTACGGCTGTAGGAATAGTAGCTACCCTTTTTTTAGGGGCTTTAACGGGATCGTCTGTTCCTTGTATCGCTGCTCTGATTCCCTTGCTGGTACCGCGTCTGGAGAAATTTGGCTATAAGAGAGTTTATACAACGGCTCTGCTTTGTTCTTCAAGTTATTTGGGATATTTGATTCCTCCCAGTGTGCCGGCGATGATCTATTGTCTTCTTTCAGGGCAGTCAGTGGCGGCTCTCTTTCTCGCCACAGTTTTTCCGGGATTTGTGCTTGCAATTGGTTACGGGATTTTAAATTACTTTATGGTAGATCGTTATACATTTGAAAGCAGCGAGAAGCCTGAGCTTCCAACAACTTTCAAAGAGTCTTTTAGAGACGTACTTCACACTGGCCGGGTTGCTATTCCGGCGTTGGGATGTCCAGTATTGATTCTTGTCGGCATTTATGGTGGTATTTTTACCCCTAACGAAGCCGGCGGAATTGCCTCAGTATACTGTCTTCTTGTAGGGTGGTTTGCCTATCGTGAACTGACGAATGCAAAGTTGAAGAAAGCTTTGTCGAGCACAATTGGTACCTTTGGAATGACCACTCTGCTTCTTGCTGGAGGGACGATACTGACTCGCTTCCTTACGCGCCAAGGAGTTGCGCAGGAAGTAGCAACGTTCATGTTGACATTATTTGAGAACAAGTACCTTATCCTTCTTATGTTGAATATTTTCCTCCTGTTTTTGGGAATGTTCTTGGATGGTATTCCCATTTTGATCCTCGTTGTTCCCCTCGTGCTTCCTCTTATGCAGGAACTTGACGTAAATTTGGTTCACCTGGGGGCCATGATGATTGTCAATGTAGGAATTGGTGTTATGACACCACCTTTTGCCATGTCAATATTCGTTGGCTCTCGATTGGCTCAGGTACCAGCCGCTGAATTAACGAAAACGATGATGCCATTTTTGCTCCTGGTCTCTTTACCCGTGTTGCTTCTGACTACTTATGTACCAGCATTGTCATGCTGGCTTCCGGAAGTTTTACTGGGCTCATCTATTGTGGGACCATGGTGATTAGGGTTTGTTGAAGCGTAGAAGATTGAGGGGAGGGATTTCATTTTGTTCGATATCTTAATAAAGAATGGAACCTGTTACGCTGGAGATGGAAAAGCTGGTTTTGTTTCTGATATCGCTGTTGAAGGTGGCATTATAGCGGCTATAGGAAATTTAGAGAATGCTGAAGCTAAACGAGTGATCGATGCCAGAAATTTAGCAGTAACGCCGGGTTTTATCGATACTCATAGCCATTCTGATCTTGTAGCTCTTGTGGAACCGGAGATTGCGAATAAAACGACACAAGGTGTGACGACGGATATTATAGGGCAAGACGGCATGTCTCTTGCTCCAGTTCGAACTGAGTATATTGATGTTTGGAAGAAAGTTATGGCAGGATTGGAGGGGCAATATGAGGTGGAATGGAATTGGCACAGTTCCGCTGAATATCTCGCCCGGTTGGAAGCTCAACCCTTAGGTCCAAACTTAGCGTATCTTGCTCCTTATGGAAATATTCGCATGTGTGTTGTGGGGCTTGAAAATCGTCCTGCCACAAAAGATGAAGTAAAAAAAATGCAAGACCTTTTGGAAGAAGCTATATTAAATGGAGCTGTGGGGTTGTCTACTGGTTTAATATATCCTCCCTGTAATTACGCTTCAGAAGACGAGATAGCTGAGCTTACGAAGGTCCTTACGAAGTATGGTCTCCCCTTAGTGATTCATCAGAGAAGCGAGGCTGATGATATTTTAAACTCGATGGACGAGGTTGTTCGTATTAGCCGGAAATCTGGTTGCCCCATCCACTTCTCCCATTTTAAAGTTTGTGGCAAGAAAAATGCCCATCTCTTTGATGCTGTAATGGAAAAGCTGGAATCTGCATCAAAAGAAATTGCAGTTTCTTTTGATCAATATCCCTATACGGCTGGAAGCACGACATTCAGTGTTATTCTTCCTCCATGGGTTCATGACGGCGGAGCTGATAAGGCTTTAGCTCGTTTAGCCGATCCTGTAGCGCGAGAACGGATGAAACGGGATATTCGAGATGGTATCCATGGGTGGGATAACTTTATCGACTTTGCCGGAATGGAGAATATCTCTGTTACATTCGTTAAAACAGCAAAAAATGCTGATGTAGTGGGGAAAAACATGATCGAGATAGGCAAGCTGAGAGGGAAAGATCCTCTCGATGCGGCTTTCGATATCCTTCTCGAGGAAGAGATGGTGGTAGGCCTCGTAGATTTTTACGGATACGAAGAGCATGTTGAGAAAATTTTAGCTCACCCTCTTCAGAACCCTTGCACAGATGGAATTCTTGGGGCTCATCCTCATCCCAGAGTCTATGGTTCGTTCCCTCGCATATTGGGGCACTATGTGAGAGAACGTAAAATCTTAGATCTTCCTACAGCTATCCATAAAATGACAGGACGTCCGGCTTCTATCTTCAAGATGAGAAATAGAGGGCTTCTCAAAGAAGGATACGTGGCAGACATTTCTATTTTCGACCCTGAGACGGTAATCGATACTGCTACCTACGAAAATCCGAAACAGTTTGCTAAAGGCATTCCTTACGTCATAGTCTGTGGACGGCTTGTAGTTGATGATGGGGCTGTTATGAAAGAGAAAGCTGGTCAAGTCGTACGGTTCGAAAAATAGAGGCCAGGGTTCTTTGCCTTATATCGCTGTTATTTTTATATCCGTCGCTGTTTTATCTTAGTGAGGAGGTAATGTTTTTATGAGTATGGATTGGCGAGAGCCTCTCGTCTCCTTGTGCAGAGAAATGATCCGCCGCCCCAGCCTCTCAGGGCAGGAGAAAGAGATGGCTGATTTTGTAGAACGCAGCATGCAGGAACTTGGCTTTGACTCCGTAGAACGTGACCATTACGGAAACGTGTCTGGGCGGATTGTTCTCGGTAGTGGCGGCCGTCGTATTCTCTTTGAAGGACATATGGACCATGTGGAAATAGTAGATCCCTCGAAATGGACCCATGACCCCTTCGGCGCAGAAATTGTTGATGGACGTATATATGGGCGGGCAACATCAGATATGAAGGGGAACTTGGCAGCTTCCATTATGGCAGCATCTTTGATAAAAAAAGAAAGAGCCGACCTTAATGGAGAAATTATTGTTGCAGGATCCGTTCATGAAGAATGTTTTGAAGGAGTTGCATCTGAGGCGATAGGGAAACGCTGGAATCCCGATTGCGTCGTTATTGGAGAGGCTTCCTCTTTAAACCTTAAGCGGGGACAGAGAGGCCGAGCAGAAGTTGTTTTAGAAACGTACGGCAAATCAGCTCACTCATCAAATCCTGATGTAGGTTTGAACGCTGTTAAAACAATGGTACCTCTCCTTGCTGCCATAGAGCGCGAGTTTCAGCCTAAAGAACAACCCGTTCTCGGTAAGGGAGTCTTGGAATTAACCGACATTATTTCCTCTCCCTATCCTGGAGCGAGTGTGGTTCCAGAACGTTGCCGCGTAACATATGACCGAAGACTTCTTGTAGGAGAAACTGATGCCGAAGTTTTAGATCAGATCCAAAAGATTATTGATGAAGAGAAGAAGCGCAATTCTAAACTCGATGCGAAGGTCGCTCTCGCTGTAGGAAGCGAAATGTGTTATACCGGTGCTCCCATAGAGGCAACACGTTACGCGCCTGGCTGGCTATTCCCTGAAGATAACTGGTTTGTAGCCGCAGCTTTACGTGGGTTGCGCCAGGCTGGGTTGAACCCTGAACTTTCTCATTACGCCTTCTGTACTAACGGGAGCTATTATGCTGGGAAAGCGGGAATCCCGACGATTGGTTTTGGAGGGTCTTTAGAGTCGTTAGCTCACGTAGTTGACGAATATATTGAGATTGACCAGCTTGAAAAGGCCTGTCTCGGTTATATGGGTATTATTCGTTCGGTACTCGGGTAGGCCTTGCTATGTCTAAAGTAGTTGCTTTGAAGTGCGCTCTCTGTGGGCGTACGTTTGCACAGGAAGCAGGAGTAAAGACTTGCCCTCATTGCGGCGTTGATGGAACGATGCATGTTTTTTACGATTATGAAGAAGTTGCCAAGACGTTCACTCGTCGTTCCCTGGCTGCCGATTCTCGGCACTCCCTTTGGCGTTATGATGCACTTTTGCCAGTAGAGGAAGGTTCCGTTCGCCCTAACCTCCAGGTTGGGTGGACTCCGCTGTACGACGAACCGAAGCTGGCTCAGCGCTATGGAGTTGCTTCAGTGAAAGTGAAAGATGATGGTCGTAACCCAACTGCATCTTTGAAAGATCGAGCTAGCGCAATTGCTGTAACAATGGCTCTAGAGCAGGGGCAATCTACAGTGGCTTGCGCGTCTACAGGAAATGCGGCAAGTTCTTTGTCGGGGTTTGCTGCAGTAACGGGATTAAACAGCGTTATTTTTGTTCCCGAAACAGCCCCAATAGCAAAAGTAACTCAGCTTTTAGTTTACGGAGCAAAAGTTTTTCTTGTGCGTGGAGATTATGCTCAAACAGTGGAACTGGCAATGAAAGCTATTGAACATCATGGTTGGTACGATCGTAATTGCGCAATCAACCCTTATTTAGTGGAAGGGAAGAAGACCTGCGCCATGGAGATTGCGGAGCAGTGTAATTGGGATCTTCCAGACATCGTTTTTGTATCTGTGGGGGATGGTTGCATCGTCAGTTCGATGTATAAAGGCTTTTACGATCTTAAACAAGTAGGGCTGATTGAGACCATTCCTGCTATTGTTGGTGTTCAGGCCGAGGGGGCATGTCCGATTCACCGCGCTATCCAAGCTGGTTCTAATAGAGTAGAGTTTGGTGCGGCCAATACTATTGCTGACAGCATTTCTGTTGGTGCTCCTCGTAACTGGGCCAAGGCGTTAAATGCTATACGTAGCAGCGGAGGAACAACTGTTGCTGTTTCAGACAGCGAAATTCTTGAGTCCTTATGTGAATTGCCTCGCTTGACAGGCGTTTTTGCTGAGCCTGCCGGAGTGGCAGCATACGCAGGTTTCCGACATATGGCTTTAGAGGGACGCCTGAAAGCTGATGAGCGTGTAGCGCTGGTCGTTACAGGAAATGGGCTTAAAGATGTAGCGTCTGCCCAAAAAGCTGTACAATCTGCAATGACTGTGGATACTGGTTCAGAGGGGTTGGAACAAATAGAAGCGTTTCTACAGCGAGAAGAGAGATAAAAGCAAACCCATGGCCTCCTTGTAGCATTTTTTCAAGGAGGCCATTTTACAAAGCAGAATGGCTATGACCGTTTCATTCTCGACGAGATAGGGTTATATTATTTGTATTTGTAACTTATTCAATGACAGGAGAGTGAAGTCGTGAGCTCGAGAGTTTTAGTGGCCTTAGGAGGGAATGCCATTCTGCAGCCGGGCCAGAAGGGAACAGCTGTAGAACAGCTGGCTAATATAACTCACACCGTAGAACAGCTATTAGATATTGTAGAAAAAGGATATGAACTGGTTCTAACTCATGGAAACGGTCCTCAGGTTGGTGCCATTCTTATTCAAAATGAGATGTCTAGGGAGCAGGTTCCGGCTATGGGGTTGGATTTTTGTGGAGCAGAGAGTCAAGGATTTATTGGCTATATGTTGTGCCAGGTTCTCCATAATGAGTGTATGGCGCGAGGATTGAAAAAAGATGCGGTTTGCGTTGTGACTCAGGTAGAAGTAAATCCTGACGATAAGGCTTTTAGCACTCCTACAAAACCTGTAGGGCCTTTTTATTCCCAAGCAGAAGCTGAGCTTCGCATGGCACAGAGGTGCGAACGATGGATAGAAGATGCCGGACGAGGCTGGCGAAAGGTCGTCCCTTCCCCTGAACCTAAAAACGTCATAGAAAAAGAGGTTATTCGAGAGCTTGTCGATAGAGGATTTATAGTTGTAGCGTCTGGTGGGGGTGGCATTCCTGTTTGTCGAGATGCGCAGGGCCGTCTTTATGGTGTGGAAGCTGTGATCGATAAAGATTTGGCAGGGGAACGATTGGCCCAAGACGTGCATGCTGATACTTTTGTTATTCTAACAGATGTCCCCAACGCTATTCTTAATTACAATACACCCCATCAGATGCCTTTAGGAAAAGTTACGATAGAAGAGATGGAAAAGTATGTGGAAGAGGGACATTTTCGAGCGGGATCCATGGGACCTAAAGTTCAAGCAGCCCTTCGTTTTGTTAAAGATGGAGGAGATCGAGCTATTATAGCTCGCCTTGATCAAGTTCTTGCAGCCTTGAAAGGAGAAGCTGGAACGCAGATAGTTTCAGAAGCAGATCAGGAATAGATGCGTTTTTAGAATATATTGAACCTTAAATATATTGAGTGCCCTCCCTTTATGAAGGGCACTCTTTTTATAAGGAGTGATTATGCATCATGAGGCAAGAGCAGGAGCATAGAAGGAAAGCGTACCTTATTTTCGTCGTGTTGTTGTTTTCTTATTTCATGTCATATTTCTTTCGCATCGCCCCTTCCGTGGTAATGCCTCTTTACTCAGCTCGTTTAAACCTTAGCGCGACGATGACGGGGTTTATAGCGAGCTTGTTCTTTTACGCCTATGGAGCCATGCAGCCTGTGTGCGGAGTACTGCTCGACAGGTTCGGTCCGATGAGAGTTGCTTCTATAGGATTGTTTTTTACAGCTTTAGGTGGCTTTATGATGATTTTTGAGCCGACAGTTATGACTCTTTCTTTGTGGAGGCTTTTTATGGGGTTAGGTTTTTCTCCTTTATTTATGGGAGCTTTGGTTTTTCAGGCTGCCGCTTTCCCCATTGCACTTTACGCGTTCTACTCTGGAATTACATTGGCGTGCGGCAACATGGGAACAGTGATAGGAGTGGCTCCCTTAGGTGCGGCTATTGATAGATGGGGCATGAGCAACGTGTCTCTGGCTCTTGCCCTTTTTTGTCTCTTGTTATCTACTTTCCTTTTTTGGGTGAGACATGAAGATCCTGTGTATATTAAAAATAGTTCCTCATCTTCAGGATTGCTTCATAATTTGAAAGAAGCTTTCCTTTTTGTAACAGGTTCGCCTGTTGCCCGTTCCGTGACGCTTCTTTGGAGTCTTTCCATGGCGTCTATCCTTTCTTTACAAGCGTTATGGGCTGTTTCCTGGTTTTCTGCTGTTTACGGTCGATCTGTTGCTGATTGTCGGGGATGGGCTTCGCTTATGGGAGTTGGGGTGGTAGTCGGCACTCTTCTTTCAGGTTTTTGGGGGCGCTCGAAAAGGAACAGAGAGATTCTTCTCTTCGTGTTCTCAATGTTTTTTTCGCTCTCTTTGGCTCTTATTACAGGGTTTCTTTATTTTCGTTTTCCTATATATGTAGCAGCAGGGGCAGGATTTCTTTTGGGAGCGAGTACTGGCGGAGGGGCAGTTTGTTACGCGGCAAAAATTAATGATGTGGCCCGTCCCCATCTTCGGGGAGCTGTTATGGGAATTGTCAACGCTTTTATTTATATGACGGTCATTATTTACCAATGGGGGACAGGTGCCATTCTCGATTTCTTCCCAGGCAGTGCACTGGGACACTATGCTAAAGAAGGGTACTCTGTAGCATATGTGGTCGTGTTTTGCGCGAGTACCCTTTCTTTTTGGGCCCTTCGAACTTTATATAAAAAGGAGAAAGAACCTTTAAAAGCTCAAGCTGAGAGCGATTCGTAAAAGAGTTCCAGCCGTTAAGGCTGATATGATCATAATAGCGAGGCTTCCTGTCATCTTTTTCCCGCCGAGTTCTTTCCAAAGGACAATGAATGTGGCGATACAGGGGAAGGTCATAGCGAGAGTTACGGTAGCCACTACAAGCTGAGAAGGGGAGAGATTTAGTGTGGCCAGCATTCCTACGGCGACGTCTTTTCGAAGCAGTCCCATAATAATAGGTGCTGCGGCTTCGGCAGGGAGGCCAAGCAGGTTGGTAAATATGGGCTTGAGTATGCCTGTAATAACAGTGATAGCTCCTGTCATATAAAGGGCGTTAATGAGGAGTACGCCGACCATGACTAGAGGAATAGCTTCTTTAAAAAAACCTTTTAAACGGAACCAGAGTTTAAAAAAGAGATCTCTCACAGAGGGTATTCTATACGGCGGAATCTCCACGATCAGTTCAGGACTATATCCTGGCATGGTCATATGGAGAATTCGGCCGATGATAACCCAAGCTAAAAAAAGGACTCCGTAGGTAATAAAGACGTAACGAATTCCAAGATGTCCTATAACCCCCACAATCATGGCTTGAAGTCCGGCGCATGGGATGGCAACAGAGATGAGCGTAGCTGCTATGAAGCGCTCGCGCTCCGATTCCAAAACTCGTGTAGCAAGAATGCCAGGGACGTTACACCCCAACCCTAACAGAGCGGGTACCACGGCATAGCCATGGAGTCCTAATCTGTGAAAAAGCGCATCGAAGAGAACGGCGAAACGAGGCAGATATCCTACATCTTCAAGAAAGCTTAATGCCAGATAAAAAGAAAAAACGTAGGGTAATACCATGACGATAGGAACATAAAGTCCTGTAGAGAGAAGCCCGAAACTTTGTTCCATGTTGATTGAACCATCAATAAGGCTCCCCACAAGCAGATGCTGTGCGAGGGGCCATCCTTTCAATGCTTCCGATAACTTTATTAAAAAAGGGATCCAGAATTTTGCTACAAGGGGGTCCAGAACATGGTCGATAAGACCTTCTCCTATAAGACGAATGACATAAAAACTTACAGCTATAACTAAAATTCCAATAAGCCCTCCCCAAAGAGGATGAACAGATAGATCTTCAAGAGTATCTCGAAGAGTATGGTGTCGATGAACAACTTTTTGAACCTGTCCAATAATGCTCCCTATTTTTTGCCATCTTTCCTCACTTGAAAGGGGAGCGACATGTCCTGTCCTAGCTTCGGGAATTCGCTCTATGAGCTTGCTGATTCCTACGCCGCTTAAAGCAACAGTAGGAATTACAGGAACTCCGAGAAGGCTTTCCAGTTTTCCTACATCTATAGTGATGCCTCGATGGCGGGCCTCGTCAACCATATTAAGCGCAATAATAGTTGGTAGCCCTCGTTCCATTGTCTGGAAGGCGAGATAGAGATTCCTCTCCAAGGCGGTGGCATCAAGAACTATAACTGCTAAATCGGCGCCTTCATCTATCATGCGTCTGGCGACTTGCTCTGCCTCATTAGTGGGATCAAGGGTATATGCTCCTGGTACATCAATAATACGGTAGGCCTCAGACTTATAGCGCAGACATCCCTCCATAAATCCCACAGTTGTGCCCGGATAGTTGGAAGAGAGGGCGCGAACTCCCGTTAATCTGGTGAAAATAACGCTTTTCCCTACGTTTGGATTTCCAACTAAAAGTAATGTCTTGCTTGTTTTCTTTTCTATGCTCATGGTTCTTCCTTCTCTAGAGAATCGTAATGTAAATCATTTTTCAGAAGGGGTTCCACCTCTACACGAGACGATATTCTCCAGCCTATGGCAATTTGTCGCCCGTCGACAATAATAGTAACAGGACCATGGAAAGGCATTCCAGAAACTTTTTCTACCAGTTTGCCTTCCCGAAGTCCCAAGGCTTCTAAACGCCGCCTGCTCTCTCCTGAGGGAAGGGTCACTATCCGCGCCTTCCTGCCGTTTTCCAG
Organism: Aminobacterium mobile DSM 12262; assembly: GCF_000526395.1. Taxonomy (NCBI): domain Bacteria; kingdom Thermotogati; phylum Synergistota; class Synergistia; order Synergistales; family Aminobacteriaceae; genus Aminobacterium; species Aminobacterium mobile. The sequence goes on from NZ_JAFZ01000003.1 coordinate 91,405, forward strand.
GTCTTTTAGACTAGTTTTTTGCGTCTTTCCCATCTCGTCTTCGCAACTGGCCACATGCAGCATTGATATCAGATCCCTTTTCTCGTCGAATTTCAAATTCTATGTTCATTTCGGAAAGCACCGCGCTAAAAGCTTTAATGCGGCCAGCGGAGGAACGCTTGAATCTTCCTTCTACAGGGTTATAGGGGATAAGGTTGACGTAGACAGAAAGGCCATTTAAAAGAGTGGCTAGTTCGTAAGCCTGCTCGACAAGGTCATTTACTTTATCGATCATAACGTACTCTATGGTTATGCGATCTCCTGTGGCAGTTTGATATTCCCGAAGGGCATCCACAAGAGCCCCCAATGGATACTGCCTGTTTACCGGCATTAACTTATTTCGAAGCTCATCGTTTGTTGCATGGAGAGAGACAGAAAGCTTTACGGGCATTTGAAGTTTTATCAGAGCCTGTATTCCAGGAACTATCCCTGACGTGGATATTGTCATATGACGAGCGCCGAGTCCTCGCATCTTAGGGTCGTTAAAAATCCTGATGCTTTTGAAAAGAGCTTCCTGATTTAAAAAGGGTTCCCCCATTCCCATGAAAACAATATTGTTAATGTCCATGCCGGCGATCTTTTCCATGGCAAGAAATTGACCTACTATTTCACCAGCGGAAAGGTTGCGTACAAATCCTCCCTGTCCCGTAGCACAGAAAGAACAAGCTAGCGGACACCCCACTTGGCTCGATAGACAGGCGGTCATATGGTTCCCGTGAGATAAAAGTACCGATTCAATTCTTTCCCCATCTCGTAATTGCCAAAGAAATTTTCTTGTGCCGTCTTTCGATATTTCCTGACGCACAAGCATGGGGGGCAAAATTAAAAGTTTGTATACTAAATCTTCTCTCAATTCTTTGCTCAGATTTGTCATGTCAGCAATATTAAAAACCTTTTTCTGATAAATCCACTGGCAGATCTGATCCGTTCTATACCGTTGGAGCCCGAATTTCTCTGTGCAGAGATCGAGCCATTGGTTGTACTCAAGTTCGAGAACGATAATGGGCTCTTCCATAGCATTTCCTCCTGACTGAAGATACTTCATCTATTTTTCTCATAAACAATTGATGATCCCACACCTTTGCGGGGACTGTCAATGATAATATATTTCCCTTTTTATAACTAACTATAAATATAATAACAGGGTGTCTGAAAAAATTCCTGAATAAGTGAAAAACAAGATATAAAAATATTGCGACATTTTGGCTGATATAGTCTCTAGATTATTTTATGAAAAGAAAAATCGATTCTCAGTTTTTTACGGTTGAAATCAAATAAATTCTTCTTTTTTGTGATTTTCATCTAAATGAGGGAACGTATTGTTTAACAGGTTCTTTAGTTTGTCTTTAGTCATAAATCCGTAAATGTTCCCCCTAATTTCTATGACCGGAGAGGCTCCACATTCACCGAGGCATGTAGTTAATTGAACCGTTACTTTTTCTGCAAGTCCAAGCTCTCGTATAGTCTCCTCTGCTACAGGCAGAAAGGCCCTACTGCAAGGACCGCAGACAGCAAGAATTTCTGGTGCAGACCATGCAGGCAAAGGTGCTGTAGAAAAAGCCAGTATGATTATAAAGAGAGAGATTATTTTTTTCACCCGACTCACCTTCTTCATATGTATAGTAATATAAATATAATAAAGTTTGTGTATAAATAGAGCTGCATTTTTGCTGATCTAAAGTTACATAACATTACGGATAGAAATGGAGTGAAATAGAGAATGATAGACTTCCTTGTTGGTGCAAGTCCTGTGATGCAGGCTTTAATGGGGACTCTCTTTACTTGGGGGCTTACATCTCTTGGTGCGGCTGTTGTGTTTCTGCGAAAAAACCCGAGCCAGAAATTGCTCGATATTATGCTAGGTTTTGCTGCAGGAGTGATGATTGCGGCGAGTTATTGGTCTTTATTGGCTCCAGCTATTGATATGGCGACGGAAATGGGGAAGTTGCCTTGGCTTTCTCCAGCGGTGGGTTTCATGCTTGGCGGAGTTTCTCTTCGTATTATCGATCGTTTTTTGCCTCACCTTCATTTAGGCCTGCCTCGAAACGAGGCGGAGGGTGTTTCTACAACGTGGAAAAGGACGACTCTTCTTGTATTGGCCATTACGCTTCATAATATTCCTGAAGGCATGGCGGTAGGCGTTGCTTTTGGAGCTGTAGCATCTGGTATCCCATCTGCTTCCTTAGCAGGAGCTGCTGCTTTAGCGTTGGGTATCGGCATTCAGAATTTCCCTGAAGGGATGGCTGTTTCCATGCCATTGCGTCGGGAAGGAATGGCACCAAGTAAGAGCTTCTGGTATGGTCAGCTTTCTGGAATTGTAGAGCCTTTTTTTGGTGTTATAGGCGCTTTGGCAGTAACTGTGGCGCGCCCTATTCTACCTTATGCCTTGGCATTTGCCGCTGGTGCCATGATCTTTGTAGTTGTGGAAGAGGTTATTCCAGAATCTCAGCAAGGGGGACATGGAGATCAGGCCACTATGGGGGTCCTTATTGGTTTCACTGTAATGATGATATTAGATGTAGCTTTAGGGTAAAATAATTATTAGAGGGTCATAAGTGTTATGTTTACACTGTTTTTAAAAAGAAGGGTAGATTATGTCAAATTTAGAAATATTGCTTACGGCAGCTGCTCTTTCTATGGATGCTTTTGCAGTCTCCATAGGCGTAGGAGCTTGTCTGTCCGCGCCTTCCGTCGCCCCTGCTTTTCGAATGGGAGCCGCTTGTGGCGGTTTTCAGTTTGCCATGCCTTTGATAGGGTGGTGTTTAGGAGTTCAGTTGCTTGGCTTTATTGAAGCTTACGACCACTGGGTAGCCTTTGTCATCTTGTTTTTTCTCGGAGTGAATATGATCCGGGAATCTCAGGAAGAAAAAAGTTGTAATGGACAAGATCATACTCATGGAGCCATGTTGTTATCTCTTGCATTAGCTACTTCTATTGATGCTCTTGCAGCTGGGATAGGTGTTGCAGCCCTGAAGGGATCAGTTCTTCTATTGGCAGTTCCTGCCGGAATAATTACTGGTGGCTTATCGGCTTTTGGGGTCTTTTTGGGATTCCAAGCAGGGCGCATTTTGGGAAAGTACGTAGAGATAGCAGGCGGGTTGGTCTTATGTGGCATAGGGTTAAGAATTTTGTTGGTTTCGATTTTATGACGCGTAGGATGTTTCTTCTTCCGTGATACAATCCTTCCTATGAGAATCTTGAAGTGTATTGATGTAAAACATGAAGAGGCCGTACAAATAGTGGTAACAGGGAGTCGGGGGAAAAGCAGCGTTGTCCGTTTTCTCTTCGCTGCTCTTTCTGCTTGTGGCCTCAGAACGTGGGCCAGAATTACCGGTGTCATTCCAAGGGAGCTCTCTCCTTCTGGAGAAAGAGCCATATTGAGAAGTTCTGGGGGGCATGTAGAAGAGATGCGGTGGTGGCTCTCTTCGATTCCTTCTGAAGCAGAAGCCATCGTTATGGAAAATAGTGCAGTGGCCCCAGACTTACAGCGTCTTGCTGCGCAGTGGATGGGGAAGGATGCTCTTCTTGTCCTCACTAATGTCCGTCCTGACCATCAAGATGCGTGGGGAGCTGGCGAGATAGGGGCCGTTCGAGCCTTATCAGGAGGCATCCCCAAAGGAGCTACTGTTTTTACTCCTGAGAATACGGCCAGGTCTCTCTCTTTGCTTACAGCTTTAGAAGAGAAGGGGTGTCATGTTCATATAGCACCTCCGGTTTTTTCTTCCTCCTCTCCTGAATGGGTAAATGAAAATTTGTCTATAGTTCTTGCAATTCTCTCTTACCTAGGTTTAAACGAGAAGAAGGGTGAAGAAGCAGTGAGGTCTCTTCCACCAGATATAGCAGATTTTAAGGTTCTGTCGTTTGATGGAAGCCAGCTTGCTGTTGCTTTCTCTGCTAACGATATTGAGACTACGATCAGGCTTTTCAATACCCTTCAGTGGCCTATGGAGGGAACCACAGTGCTTTTTAATAATCGACGAGACCGCCCAGAACGGCTTAAAGCCTTTCTCCCTTGGTTACAAAAAAAACAATGGAAGAGGTCGCTTCTTATGGGGGATCGCCCTTTTAAATCACACCTTCTTTATAGAGAGGTCCTCTCTGTTGATGCTTTGAAATGTCTTATAAAAGAAGAAGGGCGTGTATTTGGATGCGGCAATGTAGCGGGAGTGCCTCTTCAACTGCTTATTGAAGGGAAACAAGGTGAAGACCATGCATAATGTTCAGCTTATAACCATTGGCCTTGGAATTGTCCTTGGCATGATTTTCTATCATAGAACAGGCCGTTCTTGCGGCGGCATTATTACCCCCGGAATCCTTGCGTTGCAGATTCATGATCCTCATGGGGTGGCCTGGGCTGTGGGGACGGCTATTCTCCTTTCCTTGATTTTGGAAGGAGTGGTACGATATACAGGCATATATGGGCGGCAGAGGATAGCTACTGCCATGATTATGGCTTTAGGAGCCAAACTTTTTTTAGATTATCTTTTCCCTGCCTCATCTCTCTGGTTGGGATGGGTTATTCCGGGGCTTATGGCCGCAGATATGCAGAGGCAGGGGATTGGGGATACGTTGATAGGTACCGTTATCGTCACTATCGTTACGGCGATGACTCTTGAGAGTGTGGTCTTTCTAGGCCAGATATTAGGTGCTTAAAATGGGATATTCACAATACGACGACATTAAGGATTATCAGCAGCGCTATCATCGTTTTATATGGAAGAATCGTCTGCTTCTCTCTTTTCTTGCAATTGTCCTACTGTTTCTATGGTTTTTCCCTCGGCAACAGGGGCTTTCCATTGAAGAGAAGAAAGTATGGGAGCGCGTTCGTCAGGCTGAGCTGCATTTATGGCAGTGGCGCGAAGATCTTCATATAGGAGCAGGAGGAGCTGATCCGTGGCAGCTCGGTCTTATTGGCTTGGAATGGAGTCCCTTAACGACGACCCTCGGAAGCTTAGAGGCGAAACGAACAGCGTGCCAACCAAGTTGGTCTGCTATTTTTCTCAGGGAATTTCATCGGCTAGGTCTCAAGAAAGGAGATAGGATTGCTATCTTTTCTTCCTCCTCTTTTCCAGGCTTGTTGCTTAATGTTTTAGAGGCTGCAGAACATGGCGGTTTCCAGATCGCTCTCGTAGTATCGCTGGGAGCCTCTACATGGGGGGCGAATGTGCCGGAAGCTCCTTGGCCTGTAATGGCTTCAGAGCTTCGAAGGGTAGGCCTTTTGCATAGCAAGGCTCAATATTATACCCTTGGTGGCAATGATGAAAATGGCGGTGGTATAGCACCTGAAGGAATAGCCATTATGGAGAGGGCTGCAGCAGAAGAAGGCGTTCCCATTCTTCGTGGAAAAGATCTGCAGGAAATGATAGATCAAAAGATAAGGCTTGTGCGAAATTTTTCTCCTAAACTTGTTGTGAGCATTGGGGGATCCCATGCCAATATGGGAGAGGATGAAGAAATTCTTTCTTTACCTGGAGGGCTTCATCTTCCAACATCCTCTAATCATGGCGGGGATGGGCTTATAGGGAAAGCTCTGAGAGAGGGGTATCCTGTCCTTCATCTTTTAAATTTAAAAGATCTCAGCTTGAAATATGGCATTCCTTATAACGTACAACCTTCACAACAGCTTTCATCAAGCATCGGTTGGAAGTTTTCTTTATTGGGCATAATCCTATTTATGGGTGTTCTAGCGGTTTATAAACGGTGGCAAATAAGCGACGACAGTGTGGGAGGAGTAAAGGATTGACGACTCTTCATATAGGCGTTATAGATGATGATCGAAATGTTCTTTACCAGCTGGAAAAAATGGCGGAGGAAGAAGATTGGCGTTTCTTTTCTACTGTGGAACCTGAGGAAGCATTAGGTTGGGTGAAGGATGATGAAGTAGATCTTCTGTTGATGGATGTTTGGTTGCCGGTGGCCAGTGGCTTGCAGCTTATTCGAAAAGCCAGGGGATTGTCAGAAAAAGTAGTTCTTATTGGCCTTTCAGAAATGGATAAGGAAAACGTGGCTTCTCGCCTCCTCTTGGCGGGGGCCGATGATTTTATTTTGAAACCCCTTAGGATGCCAGACTTTCGTGCGCGCCTTCGGCTCCACGAAAAGTTGGTAAATTACAGGGATCAACTGAATTGGGATATTCGTAAAAAAGGTATTAGCATAGATACGATGCGAGAAATTATCTATTGCGTTAAAAGGCATAAGGGGCCTATGGATTGTGATGCGGTTGCGGCTGCAAGCGGACTTGCGTATGTAACAGCTCATCGATATCTTGACTTCCTGGCGGATCGAGGAATGGTTGTACGATTAACAGCTTCTCCAGATGGCCGTCCAGGGCGCCCTAAAACTTTTTATGAATGGAAGGGGGGGCTTTAAAACATATGAAGTCCAACATATCCTTAGCTTTAGGTCGAAGGAAAATAAAAATTTCTTTAGATAGAGCAGTATTGAGCGGAGTACAAAGTAAAAACAAGCCCCTTCCTAACTCTCCTGAAAATGCATTGAGCTCTCCTTATGAAAGCCCTTCTTTGCGAGAGATGCTTCGTTATGTAAAAGACATAACGGTTGTTGTTCCCGACGCTACTCGATCGTGGGAACAAGTCCCCCTTATGGCCCAAGCTATACGACGAGAAATTAGATCTGGCGGACGTTTTCCCGTGACATGGGTTATAGGTGGAGGTCAGCATCGTTTGCCCACAAGGGAAGAGACGGAAATGCTTCTTGAAGATATTCCTCTTGCTGGCGATGTGGTTTCGCCCCATGATAGTTTAAAGGGTATCGATACAGGAGAAAAAACCAGTCGCGGTACGCCGGTTATTCTTCATGAGGCTGTGGCTCAAGCAGATAGTCTTATCCTTCTGGGGGGAATAGTACATCATGATCTCGCAGGTTTTAGTGGGGGACGAAAATCTCTCTTGCCAGGTGTATCTGACGGCATCTCTATTCAACATAACCATAGCCTGTGTCTGGAAGGGGAGACTTTTGCTTCGGGTGTAGAATGTGGGCGATTGGAAGGTAACCCTGTGGCAGAAGATATGGCTGAATATGAAGAACTTGTTCTTCGGACGCGGAAAGGTTTTCTGCTCAATGTTATTCCAGATAGTTCTGGTTCCCCTTATTGTTACATAGCAGGACATCCAATTCGTGCCTGGCGCTACGGAACGGAGATAGCCTCATTGCTTCAAACGTTGTGGATTCAGGAATCAGTTCCATTAGTACTCGTTTCCTGTGGAGGATATCCTTACGATATTGATCTTTATCAGGCGACAAAATCTATTTCTGCTGTATTGCAAGCCCTTGCCCCGGGAGGTGGAATTCTTCTTTGTGCAGGTTTGGAAGATGGGGCTGGTCCTGGTACTTTCGCTCAGTCTCTTGCCCTTGCTATGGAAGCTCCGGAATTGGCCATGTCCGAACTGTCAAAAAATTTTACTATACCGGCTTTTATCGCGTCAAAGGTTGTTTTTGATCTGAAAGGCCATCCAGCAGCTCTCATGACTGAAAAGCCGGGACTTCCCTTCCCTGGGGAAACTTTCTTGAATTCAGCCGAGGCCATATCATGGCTTAATAAATATATTCCTAAAGGCCCAGCTTTATGTGTTGAGGCAGGTAATTGTGTAGTTGTAAAAAAGAATATAAAGGGGGACGGACTATAGATAGGTCCTCCCCCTTTAATGATTTTGTTTAATTCTAGAGATGGAATTTTTAGTTATTAAACCATTTATTTTGTAGGTCTTGAAGTTCTCCAGAATCTATTATTTCCTGTAGTGCCTTGTTAACAGCATTGAGAAAATCTTTTTCTTCTAAATGAATAGCCATAGCCTTGCCTGCGCCAGTAATTTCTTGCTTGAATGCGACGGCTATTTCTCCTTCAAAATCCCTTTGCTCCAAAAATTTTTTCGCAACAGGAATGTCCATGAGAGAAGCGTCTGCCCTGCCGAGTATTACTTCTCGCACGCAGTCGTCAAACTTCTGAAAGGTCTTTACCGCCGCTCCTTCTATAGATCGGGAGAAAGATTCCTGAACTGTCCCCAGCTGTACCGCAATAGTTTTCCCCTTCATGTCGTTGAGTTCTTTCATCGAATTGTTCTTAGCCTGTACAATAAAGGCACTCATGGAGATTTCATAAGGAGTAGAGAAAGCGACTCGCTTAGCCCGTTCAGGTGTAGCGCTCATCCCTGCGGCAACAATATGAATTTTCTTTGCCAAAAGAGAGGGGATAAGGCTGTCAAAAGGCATGTCTGCCCATTCAAGCTTTTTCCCGAGCTTTCTGGCGATAGTCTCCATAAGTTCAATATCGAAACCTTGCAGGTTATTTTTTTCGTCGCGAAACTCGTAAGGGGGATAAGTACTCTCGGTCCCTACTATAATTGTATTGCTACCCAATACTGCAGCAGAGGCAAGAAAAGGAAAACACAAAAACAGAAGAGTTACAGCGAGAAATACGGAAATTTGTTTCATTATATACGCACCTCCATGGTAAACAATTGTTTATTTATGATATAGGATATGCCTTAAAGTTTATAATGAAATGCTAACAGAATTATTTTTCATGTCAAGAGTAAGATATTATTACAATGAGGTGATGACATGTATTGGGAGTCTCTTTTTAACCACCGAGCATTGCGACTACAACCATCTATCATCCAGGAAATGATGGCGTTTGCTTCTCGTCCAGGTGTCATTTCTTTTGCGGCAGGACAACCTTCTGAAGATTTGTACCCGACAGAGGCCATTGCTGAAGGGCTGAAGTTTTCATTATCGGAACCTTTTGTTCTAGCCTATCCGAATACAGCAGGGGATACTTCTTTGCGAGAGTGGATTTCAGTATGGATGGCGAAAGAGGGTCTGTCCTCAGGGGAAAAAGGGGGGAAAAACATTCTCCTTACAACTGGTTCACAGCAGGGGCTTAATATCCTTTCCCAACTTTTTTTGCAAGAAGGGGATGGAGTTATAGTCGAAAATCCGTCATATCCTGAGGCAATGTTGACATTTGCCAAGGAAGGTGCCAGATTTTTCCCGGTCTCTCTCGATGAAGAAGGACCGATCCCAGAAGAATTAGAGACTCTCTTATCTCAAGAAAAAATTCGTTTCTTCTACACGATTCCTACTTTCCAAAATCCATCAGGGCGCAGCACCTCTGCAGCGAGGAAAAAAATAATTCTTGAGGTGTTGAAGAGACATAATGTTTTTGTTGTAGAGGATGACCCCTATCGTCAATTATGGTTTGATGAGGAACCTGCGTGTACATATTTAAGTATGGCTGAAAAAGAGAATCATGTTGTGTATTTAGGTAGCTTTTCAAAAATTATTGCTCCTGGTCTTCGATGTGGCTGGATGGTGCTTCCCCCTGAAGTTATGGAAAAAGCTGTGTATTTACGATTGACCTTAGAACTAGGAGTGTCCGCTCTTTTGCAGAAAACCGTATTATATGTTGTGTCGCAAGAAAAATTTTTACATCATATGCGCAGAATCAGAGCTGTATATGCTCAGCGCCGTCATGCTATGGCTTCAGCGGTGGAAGAATATTTGAATCCTCTAGGCTTTAAAAGTGTTGTTCCCAAGGGTGGTTTTTTCTTTTGGGGTGAGCTCCCTGGGGTGAATGGCGTGGATCTTTCATATTTGGCAGCGGCTAAACATAAAGTGGCTGTTATTCCTGGGGAAATATTTTTCTCCAAACCTGAAGAGGGACGTTTCTGGATGCGTCTCTCTTTTGCCAAGGTGGGAGAGGAGAAAATTATAGATGGAGTGAAACGTTTGTCTTGTGCAATTCAGGAATTTATATGAAAATTTAGTTTTTATTATGTTGACGGAGTAATGGGTGTCCGTTATAATACCTCCAAATATTTTAAGCAATGGCGATGAAGCAGGGCGCAGAATCGACGTAAAAGTGATACCAGGGATGAACATTCAGAGACTGAGAGATGTTCTTATCACGGTCGGGAAGCTTAAAACCTGCAGAGCTGAAGCGGAAAGAGAAAGCGAAAATAAAAACTTGGAGTACGCTTCCGGGTTGTCTCCGTTATCAGACGAGAGAGGGGTATTCGTTGTTTGAGAATATCCAAGCAGGGTGGTACCGCGAGCATAAGCAGCTCGTCCCTTCGGGGACGGGCTGCTTTTTTTATGAGGAGGAACAGAGATGTTTGCTGAGGAGAAACATTTTGTTTTTGATGGGTGCGATACGGTGGAGCTTGCAGACACTTTCGGAACGCCGCTTTATGTCGTATCAGAAACGGCGATTCGAGAGCGATGCTGTGAAATTAAAAGAGATTTTCTCGATAAATATCCTGGGACGAGGGCCGTTTACGCGAGCAAGGCCTTTTTAACTCTTACGATGGCCAGAATTATTGCCAGTGAAGGGTTAGGTCTTGATGTGGTTTCCGGCGGAGAAATATATACAGCTTATAAAGCAGGGTTCCCTATGGAGAAAACAATATTTCATGGGAACAACAAAACTCAGGAAGAGCTTGTACTAGCCATGCAGACAGGGGTAGGTAGAATAGTTGTGGATAGTGAATCAGAACTTGAGCTTGTTGAAAAAACTGCAAGAACCATAGACGTACGACCAGCTCTTCTTTTTAGAATAGCTCCAGGCGTAGATGCTGAAACCCATCAATATATAGCTACAGGGCATTCTACGTCTAAATTTGGCTTCTCTTTAAATGACTCCTCTTTGGAACAACTTGTTCGGCGTGTAATGGATTCAGACCATATGGTTCTGAAAGGGTTCCATTTTCATGTGGGGTCACAACTTCAAAGCAATCGGTCACACCTCTTGGCGGTAGATGTCTTGGTCCATTGGATGGGGGCCCTTTCTCGAAATATAGGGTTTGTTACAGAGGAGTTGAACATAGGGGGAGGTTTTGGCGTTCCACAGCAACCTGATGAGGGAAGAAAGCCCCTTGCCTATTTTACAGATTCCATAATGACCAGAATTCGAGAGGAATCAGAAAAAGAGGGTATTTCTCTCCCCTCCGTGCTTATTGAGCCCGGGCGATGGGTTGTATCGGAAGCTGGAATTACTCTTTATCGCGTAGGGAGCATAAAAGAGATCCCGGGAGCTATGACATACGTAGGAATTGACGGTGGTATGACGGATAATCCAAGACCAGAACTGTATGGAGCTCAGTATTGGGGAGTTTTGGCAAATAAAATGGGAGAACCGGCAGTAAAGCAGGTAACCGTAGTGGGTAAATGCTGTGAGTCCGGCGATGTGCTGATGCGAGACGTTATGGTACCTGACTCTATCAGGAGAGGAGATGTTCTGGCAGTCTTTAATACAGGTGCTTATACCTTCTCTATGGCGAGTAACTATAATCGTTTGCCTCGTCCAGCAGTGGTCCTTGTTCATGAAGGAGAAGCTCATGCTATTGTAAAGCGTCAAAGCTACGACGATCTTCTTCGAGGGGAAGAAATTCCTGAACACTTGCGCTCTTAGTTTCTACATATTTCACTTTGGACAGAGAAAGGATGGACATAATGAGTTATAAGGAAGAAGTTTCGACGAGCTCAACATTGCCCGGAGAAAAAAAGAAATTCAAATTGCCCCATGTTTTTGTGCTGCTCTTTTTAATGATTTGTTTTGCTGCTTTTCTTACCCATATTTTGCCAGCTGGGCAGTTTGATCGCCAAGCTCTCGAAATTGGACCTAACCAGGTGAGGCAGGTTCTTGTCCCTGGAAGTTATCACACAGTGGAGGCTTCTCCTGTCGGACCTTTTGAAACCATGATTTCCATTTATAAAGGCATGGTCGCTGCGGCAGATATTATCTTTTTAGTGTTTCTCCCGTATGCTTCTTTTTGCATTGTAGTAAAAACCGGGGCCATGAATAGTTTTGTTAGCTGGCTTCTACATATTACTAAGGGGAAAGACGTTCTTCTCATTCCTCTCTTTTCCATTGTTTTTAGTTTAGGCGCCTCGTTATTTGGCATGTTTTCCGAATTTTACGGTTTTATACCTCTTTTTGTAGGACTTGCTATTGCGCTTGGTTATGATGCGATGGTTGGTTTGGCTATTGTTGGGCTCTCTACAGGTATTGGTTTTGCTGCTTCTATGACAAACCCGTATACCGTTGGTATTGCTCAAAAAGTTTCAGAGGTTCCCCTTTTCTCGGGATTAGGGTTCCGTTTTTTTCACTGGGCTCTTTTTACAGCTATTGCTATTTGGTGGACCTTGCGATATGCCAGGAAAGTAAAAAGAGACCCTTCGACTAGTTTGGTGAACGGCACAAACTATGACCATGTCGCTATGAAACAGGAGGATATAGAAAATAGCTCTACATCGTGGAAAGATAGGGGCGTTTTGTCCATAGTGGCTGTGACTATGGTACTTCTTGTCTACGGGACATTAAAAAGGGGATGGGGGTTCAGTGAGCTGTGTGGACTTTTCCTATCTATGGGTATATTGAGCGGACTCACTGCTGGTTGGTCGCCTAATAGAATCGCTAAAGAGTATTCAAGCGCATGTAGTGATGTTGTAGGTGGCGCTTTTGTTGTAGGGTTGGCTAGGGGTGTCCTTGTTGTTTTGGCAGATGGGAACGTAATAGATACCGTTATTTACGGGTTATCTCTTCCTCTTTCCGGGCTCCCTCGTTTTATATCTGCCCAGGGGATGCTTGTAACTCAAACTTTGATCAATTTCTTTATTCCGTCGGGGTCAGGACAAGCTGCTACAACGATGCCTATTATGGCACCTTTAGCTGATATTTTAGGAGTAACACGCCAGACGGCTATTTTAGCCTTTCAGTATGGTGATGGTTTCTCTAATTTGCTTTTCCCTACGTCGGCTAATATTGTAATTATGTGTGGCATTGCCCATATTACGTTGGAGCAGTGGTGGAAATTCTTTATTCCTCTTTTTGGACTTTCCTACCTTGTACAGATGGGCCTCCTTGTTTTGGCGCAGTTGACTGGATATTAGTAAGTTTAGGAGGTATTGGGGGAGTTTATTTTAAAAGGGAGTGATGATGGTGAAGAGATTGAGACGATGGAAAGTTCCAATGGAATTTGGTCTAGTAATAGTAACGCTGCTGTTTTTTGCCAGTATAGCTTTTGCAGCAGAGGGGGAGGCCAAACCTGATTTCGGAATTCTTTCTCTTTTGCCACCATTCATTGCTATTAGTCTCTGTATTATTTCTAAAGAGGTAATCCCTTCTCTTTTTATTGGAGCTTGGTTTGCTGGTACTATGGTGGCAGGGTGGAACCCCATTGTAGGTTTTGGGAAAGCAGTAGAGCTCCTGTGGGATAATTTGGGAGATCCCTGGGGGGCTCGAATAGTTCTTACAAGCCTTACAATGGGTGGACTCGTGGGGATTATGCAAATTGGGGGAGGCATAGAGGCAATAGTTCGCTGGATTACGAAAAAGATTGAAACAGCGAGGGGAGCCATGTTCATTACTGAACTTTCAGGTTTCATCATTTTCTTCGAAGACTATGTGAATACCCTCGTTGTTGGGACGACAATGAGCCCCATTACAGATGAATATCGAGTTTCGAAAGAAAAACTTTCATATATAGTAGACTCTACTTCGGCACCTATTGCTTGTATTGCCGGCATATCCTCATGGGTGGCATATATGGTGGGGCAGATCGGGAATCAGTTCAACAACCTTGGAATTACGTATTCTCCTTACATTGCCTATCTTCGCTCCATTCCCTTTGTTTTTTATAACATTATCGCTTTGATTCTTCTAACATATGTTATTTATTCCGAGCGAGATATGGGATCTATGCTTCAGGCAGAGCGTCGAGCCCGAACTACTGGACACGTGTTGCGAGAAGGTGCTAAGCCTCTTATTAACACGAAGCAGGCTGACTTGCAACCAGAAGAGGGCATCCCGAAGCGCATTATAAATTTTCTTATTCCTCTTGGTTTTATGGTGGGGCTTATCCTTTTAATGCTTCTTATAACTGGAGGATGGCCGGAAGTCTCTATCCCAGTTGCCATGGGAGAAGGGGACAGTTCGAAGGCTTTAGTATGGGGAGCTTCGGGGGCAGTTTTTCTCACTCTTATTTTCTTTAAAATACAGGGGCTCGCTACATGGGAACGGCTTTTCTATGGTTTTATGCAGGGCATGAGCTCTATCTTTTTCGGCACCCTTATCCTTATTTTTGCCTGGGCTATTAGTTCTGCCATTAAGGAAGTAGGGACAGCCCAGTACATTGTAAGAGTGGCTGGAAGTGCTCTATCTCCTGCATGGATTCCTCTCCTCACTTTTTTTGTGGGAGCGGTTATCTCTTATTGTACAGGTACTTCTTATGGCACAATGGGAGTGCTTATGCCTATAGTTGTTCCCCTTGTCTATTCTGTAGCCCAAAATCACGGAGCTGAGCTTGTAGATATACTGCTTCCTTCTATTGGCGCTGTTTTTGCAGGGGCGGTGTGGGGAGACCATTGCAGTCCTATTTCTGATACTACTATTATGAGTTCCATGTTTAGTGGAGCAGATCATATGGATCACGTAAATACTCAAATGCCTTATGCTTTTGTAGCGGCTTTTGGGGCTGTTGTGGGATATGCTCTTCTGGCCCTGGGAATATCTGTTTACGTTGGTTTGGCGATAGGGACCCTTGCATCATGTGCCTTATTCTATTTTATTTCTAAACCTATAGAGCAAAAAGCCTGAGGAAAATACGGAAGCCTTCTTATAAAAGGTACGGTACAATAATGGCAGAGGAAAACCTCTGCCATTTTTAATGAATAATACGAGGTGTTTACTTTGTTGGAATTTGCTAAAATCCAAGGGAATGGCAATGATTTTGTGGTTATAGATAATCGGGATAAGAAATTGTCTGAAAGAGAGCTATCTGATCTCGCTCAAAAGGTATGTGAGCGCCGTCAATCTTTAGGCGGTGACGGGCTTTTGGTCGTAGAGGTATCGAAGACGTATGATTTTAAAATGCGGCTTTTCAATAGCGATGGTTCAGAAGCGGAAATGTGTGGAAATGGAGCTCGATGTATTGCCAGGTATGCGCAAAAAAAGATGCTGGCAGGGGAGCAAATGGTATTTGAGACATTAGCTGGTGCGATTCGTGCTACAGTTCAAGGAGCTTATGTAGAACTTGATATGGGAGAGATACATCTTTCAGAAGGTTTTTGGGGGGAGAATCTTACAGTGGAAGGAATGACTTTCCCCTTCGTATACCTTGTAGTTGGAGTCCCTCATTGTGTGCTATTTGTGGAGGATCTCCATGGTTTTTCGAGAGATGAGCTGGTTTTTATAGGACGAACAATTCGGCATGATACGCAACGTTTTCCTAAGGGAACAAACGTTAATTTTGTAGAGAAAACAGGCCAGTCTGCGTTACAGAGTATCACTTATGAAAGAGGAGTAGAAGATCTGACTCTTTCCTGCGGGACAGGTTCCGTAGCTTCAGCTATTGCCTCGGCTATAGTTTTCGATATGTCCTCACCAGTGGAGGTACATAATCCTGGAGGAATAAATTGGGTATCTCTGCAATTTAACGAGTCGAAGAGTCAATGCCATGCTTATTTGAAAGGGAAAACAGTAATAGTTGCGGAAGGACGGCTTTGTGAGGAACAACTATAGGTAAAAGGAGAAGACGGGAAGACGCCGAGGAGGTGCAATGGATGAAACGAAGTAGAAAAATGACCCTCGCTCTTTTTGTAGCTGTAGGGATAGTAGGCTTACTTCTCATTGTGGGAAGTTTGAATATTGGCGGAGACTTGGTAAAACGAGAGGCTAGTCAGGCCGCAGCTACCATCATGGGGGCAGATCTTGCTATCGATAGTGTCATGGGCAATCCTTTGCGGGGATATAAGCTCTATGGTCTTCACTTAAGAAAGGGAGAGAACGTTCTCTTATCGGCGGAGTCGATTGGGGTAAAAATAAACCTTATGTCAGTTCTGTCGAAAAATCCTCGTCTCTCTCAGGTGACAATCGAAGGTATTATGGCAGATGCGGATTTATTAGCTAAAGAGATTGCTTCTATGAAAGTGGAAGCTGGTGGTGGAGAAACTCCAGTAGAAGAGGTAGCTCTAAAGGGAGGAGTCGTTCGCTCTCCGTGGGGGGAGACTTCTATCACAAAAGCTTCAATTTCTCTTGGTCGGGAAAGTATAAAAACATTTCTAGATATAGCCATGAATAGTGTCCCGGTTAAAGGGGATATTGCTTTGAAGCGGACTGAAAAGGGACTGGACCTGAAAGATCTCGATCTACGTGTGGGCGATGGGGAAGTAAAGGTCAATGGAAGTGTCATGCCCGCCCTTTCGTTGAAAGGGGATCTCAATAAATTGAATGTATCTCAAATTGTACACCTTTGGCCAGTTCTTCCTATGGATAGTTACGATGGAACTCTTTCTGTTCGTTTCTTTGCTAATGGAACGTGGGATAATCCCCAACTTCAAGGTCATCTTTCTTTTGCGGGTGCGTCTCTAGCAGGGTATCCAGTACAGGAGGTCGAGAGCGACCTGAAATATGAGAATTTCCGCTTAGATCTCGATAACCTGCAGGGCGTAGTGTTTGCATTGCCTCTTCAAGGACGAGCGACAGCGGCATTTGCTCCTGGAAAAGTGCCATCCCTGGATCTTGC
The DNA here is from genome assembly GCF_000526395.1 of Aminobacterium mobile DSM 12262. Taxonomy (NCBI): domain Bacteria; kingdom Thermotogati; phylum Synergistota; class Synergistia; order Synergistales; family Aminobacteriaceae; genus Aminobacterium; species Aminobacterium mobile. The sequence goes on from NZ_JAFZ01000003.1 coordinate 107,985, forward strand.
CCTTAGAGGCGAGAAGGCGTCTCTTGCCAATCTTCGAGATAAATTTCCTGCCCTGAATTCTGTTAAGGGAACAGTGGATTCTTTTTCAGTTTCCCTAAAGGGTTCTGTAACGGCACTTTCAGGGAACATAGATTTAAAAGCTTCACAAATCGAAGCCTATGGGCAGGATCTTCGAAATAATATGTTGACCGTTGTTTTTAAGGATTCTACTGCCACTGTAAATGGAACGTCTATGCTAGACAAAGGGGCTCTCTCATTGAAAGGCACGGTAGCTCAAATTCAAAAGGATCCCCTTCTTAATATCAATGTTGCGGCACGAAGTCTCGATATTGGTAAAATCGCAGTTTCCTTTCCTAAACCTCCCAAGGTGAAACCTATAGGAGATGTAAGTGGTGATGTAACTGTGAAAGGACGTATGGCTCAGCCTCGATTAGAAGGATCGGTATGGTCTAATCATATAGCTGTAGGGGAAGAAGCTATGGATGATCTAGCTTTAGCTTTTATTTTTCAAAATGACACGCTATCAGTTTCTACGGCGAAAGGTCGATGGCGTGGAATTCCTCTTGTGGGGAGGGGAGCCGTAGCTCATATTTCCCAGCCGTCTCCTTATCTGGATCTTGTTTTTGAAGTTCCCAATGTAGAGCCTCAAGTTCTGGAATCTTTTGTCCCTGCTTTAAAGGAGTATGAACTTCGTGGTTCAGTAACAGGAACGGCACATGTATCTGGCACTCTTTCTACTCCTGGTGTGCAGATGTCTCTTCGTTCAACACGTCTTGGATTTATGGGGCAGGGATATGTTGCGAATATGGACATGGGAACGGCATTTACTTTCAAAGATGGGGTTCCTAAAGAGGTGGGACTTAACCTTTCTGCTGGTGCTATGGGCTTTGCGGGTATAGGTGCGGAGAAAATATCAGCTCGTATTGATGTTTCTCAGGAACGGATATCTCTAACCCAGGCTCGTGCCACTCTTGGGGCGGGTGAAGTTTCCGGGGCGGGAACGGTTAAAATAAAGCCTAAAGAGCCAGCTGATGTAGATCTTTCTTTCGCAGTAAAAAATGGGGATCTCGGTGTTTTAGCTCGTGCAGGAAAATTATCCTATCCCATGTCGGGGACCCTCGATGGCTCCATTACGTTGAAAGGTCGATCTGATAATCCTTCTATTTCGGTGGATATGAACTCTCCGCGAATTGCCTTCTCCGGATTGTCTTTCACAAATATGACGGGGAGTCTTGTAGGCAATGTTGAAAAACTGACTTTAAAGAATTTTAACGCAGCTGTTGGCGGTGGTTCGCTTACTGCTTCCGGTGCTTTCTACCTTAAAAAAGAAACTCCTGCTGCTGAGATTGTCCTCGATGGCAAAGGACTCGACATAGCTTCTCTTTCATCGGGATTCCCAGAGGCTGTTGCATATAAACCGACAGGATCTTTTAGTGTAAAATTTGATGGAACTATTTCAGGGAGTACCAGTAGCGGGAAGGGGACCCTTTCTTCCCCGGCATGTTCCATAGCTGGAATAAAATTCGATGATATCTCATACCCCTTTATCCTCAAGGGGATGACTCTCTTTTTCCCAGAAGGTCGGGCTCGCCTTTATGGTGGTGCAGCCACTGGGAAAGGAGAGGTAGATTTTAGCAAGGGATTTTTCAGCAAAACGGTAAGCATGGAAAACGTAGACGTGGATCCTCTTTTACAAGACGCTACAGGAGGGCTGAAAGGTCATATTCAAGGAAAAGCGAAAGGGTCAGCTACTATTTCTGGAACCTTCGGCAAAAAGTTTTCGTTGAATGGGAAAGGCGAAATGCGTATGGGAGAAGGGGCTATTACAGATTTCAAAGCGGTAAAGGTAGGAGCGGCTCTTTATGGCCTTTCGTCTATACGATTTGTTTCAGTAGTAGCTCCATTTAAGTTGGAAACGCATCGCATTCTTCTCGATAATGCCAAGGCGACGGCTGTGGAGGGAGATCCGATCTATCGCTTCATTAAGGCCTCCGGTCCAATTGGATTTGATACCTCCTTAGGGCTTCAGTGTAGTGGAAACGCAAATATACAGGTATTAAATGCTCTTTTTGGAGGAGTAGCGGGTGTTCTTGGCGCGGGTTCAGGAAAATCTTTGGAAGATGTGGTGAGAGGGGCCCTATCGGGGGCTAAAACAGGATTGGAAAAGCCTGATTTCAGAGATGTATCTTTTTATGTAGGAGGGACTATTGCTGATCCCAGCTTTTCCAGTGTTAAAATAGCTCCTGCCCCTCAGGGAGCGCAGCAGCAGGTTCCTCAAAAAGCACCTGTAGAGCAGACAGCTCCAACTCCATCTCCATCTCAGGAAGTGCCTACTGAACAGCAGCCTGCCGAAAAAGAGCAGAAACCAGAGAAACTTCTGGAAGAGGCTATTCAGGAAGGGCTCAAAAACATTTTAAAATTGAACTGATTTTTCATTTCGAAGCAGGTGAGATTGGTGAGGCTATGGGCTTTTAACGGGAGCCCCCGCGGTTCGCGAGGGGCAACGGCTATGATGATAAACACGTTTTTAAAAGGGGCAAGGAGAGGAGGCGCAGAAACCCACGCAATTTCTCTCAGTGAGAAGGTTATCCATCCGTGTCTTGGTTCTTTATATTGTTGGACGAAAACTCCTGGTCGGTGCCTTCTTCAAGACGATATGCGTCTGCTGCTGAAATGTTTTGTAGAGGCTGATGTGGTGATACTTGCGACCCCGCTCCATTTTTTAGGGGTTACTGCTATTATGAAGGCCTTTATTGACAGGCTTCTCCCATGTTTTCGTCCAGAGACATCCCCTGACAATCCTCGAGTGAAGCTTTGTTTTCGAGATAGAAAGGAGCCGCTTCCCATTGTTGTGATGGGAAGTGGCAGTTTTTCTGAAGAAAAGTCTTTCCATTCTTTGAGCAGCTATATGCATGTTTTAGCGGAAAACATAGAAGGAGGACATGTAGCTCTGGAAATATATCGATCACAGTCCGATTTCCTTCATCAAAGGAGCGTAGAGGCAGCGGACAGTGTTAATAGATATCTCGATGCTCTTGAAGAGGCTGGAAATAGCTTTGTCCTTTCAGGTAAAATAGAAACTGATCTCAAGGAAAGACTCTCTATGCCATTAGCAGATGGGCAAACGTATTCCAGTTATTTTTATGATTATTGGACATCTATTTTTCAAACGAATGGAGTTAACGGAGGACGGTAGAATCTTTACCGTCCTTTCTTTTTATTCATGAGAGCGCTTTCGTAAATTTTTTTGTAGTGGAGTGATGATGCATTCCATGAAAAATCCTGTCCCATGCCACGCTTTACTATCTCTTCCCAACGTTTTCTGTCACGAAAGGCATTAAATGCTCTTTGAGCTGTTTCAAAAAGAGAGGAGGCGGTGTAGGTTTCAAAGGTAAATCCATATCCTTCCTTGTCATGATCGGCATCTTTTATAGTGTCTGCCAACCCGCCTATTTCTCTTACTATGGGGACAGTTCCATAGCGTAAGGCTATCAGTTGAGCTAAGCCGCAAGGTTCGTAGAGAGAAGGCATGAGAAGCATATCAGAACCAGCATAGGCAGTATGAGAAAACTCTTCATGAAACCCATTGAAAAAAACAACGTGGTCTGGATAATCTTTTGCTGTTTTGTGGAGATGCATTTCAAAATCAGGATTACCGGAACCGATAAAAATACACCGAAACCCTAGTTTCAATAATTCTGGGAGAGCTGGAAGTAAAATGTCATATCCTTTTTGTAGTGTAATTCGGCTTATAGATAGAAGCAATGGACTGTGTTCCTCTCTCCATCCAATCTGGTTAAGCAAGGCACTACGGCACTCTTTCTTCCCTTCTAAATTTTCAGACGAGTATAAAGACGGGATAATGTGGTCGCAAGTAGGAGACCACTGCTCGTCTATGCCGTTAAGTACGCCATGGAGCTTAAAGTGATTTTCGCGCAACACTCCGTCTAATCCATACCCCATGGCTCGTGTCTGTATCTCTTCTGCATATCGAGGGCTTACTGTTGTTACGAGATCTGAGGTTATAATAGCTCCTTTTAACAGATTAACGTGACCAAAATATTCTAGCCCGTAAATAGTAAAAGCTTCATCCCCAATTCCCCACTCGTCTAGAACATGAAACGGCAATATTCCTTGATGCGCTACATTATGGATAGTGAAGAGTGTAGCTGGTTGAAGTGTTTTGTTACGATAATATTTATGCCACGAGAGCGCTATGGGTACTAAGGCTGAAGGCCAATCATGACAATGGATAATATCTGGAATCCAACGGGTCCGTTTTTCTAGCTCAAGGGCGGCAAAAGAAAGAAAGGCGAAGGGAAGCACGCTATCTGACGTCATTTCGTGGGGATATATGGGAATTCCTTCAAATAAATTAGGATTCTCAAGGATAAAAACAGGAACCCCATCAATTACCGCTTTCCATATTTTCCCGCTATAGACCTGCCATTTAAGGGCAGCGTGAAGTTGCGCAGGCAAACGAGTCAGCTTCTCTCCTTTCTTATTGGCTCTTTCAAGAACTCCAGGCCAGGCGGGAGTGATAACACGTACGTCTATATTCAGTTTTTTCAGGGCTTTGGGAAGCGAGCCTACCACATCTCCCAATCCTCCTGCTTTCGAAAGAGGGGCCATTTCAGTAGCGACATGAAGAACTTTCAACGTACGTCACCTTCCTCTCTCATTACATACCTCGAAAGGCTATGCCATATGCTTTTTCACAATACTCCTTTACCACTCTGTGTGTATGAAAGTAGCAGCTGTTGATTGCTATTGTATTTTTCATCATATTTATCCACTTGTTCCTATCATCGTAATAAGTGGGGATGATTTTTTTCTCAAGCTTATCGAAAAGGTCCAAAGCGTCCTGTGACTCGTTATAGACATGAAGATCTGAGCTGCTAGGTTCAGGTCCGATAGACCAACCTGTTATGTCTTCTATCCATCCCTCAATCCACCACCCGTCCAAGACAGAAAAATTCATAACTCCATTTAATGCACACTTCATTCCACTCGTTCCCGAAGCTTCTCTTGGCCGAAGCGGTGTGTTGAGCCACAGGTCTACACCTTGCGTCATGAGTCGTCCTAAATCCATAGTGTAATTGGGGAGGTAAATAATGGGGATAAAGGGATTGACCTTATTTGATATATTTAAAATTTCTTGTATAAGGGCTTTCCCGCCCTCGTCTTTGGGATGGGCTTTACCTGAAAAAATCAGTTGCAGCTTCCCGTGCCCTATTTGCGTGAGTCTTTTTATATCGGAAAATATAAGGTCAGCTCGTTTGTATGTGGCGGCTCTTCGTGCGAAACCTATAGTGAGAATGTCAGATTTTAAATCCCATCCGGTTTCTTCAAGAACGTATGTCAAAAGGCGCATCTTAGAGGCCTGGTGAACCTTCCAAAGCTCATCTGACGGTAGGGCTAGAGCTTGAATAAGACGGCCAGGTTCGTTCTCCCATCCTGGAATGTGTCGAGAAAGAAGGTTTTTTATCCCAGGGCTGATCCAAGTCATGGGGTGTATCCCATTTGTGACGTTTTGGATATTAGGCACATTAAAAAGCTTGCGACTTACTTCTGCGTGTTTTTTTGACACCCCGTTTACGAAATGACTGTATCGGAATCCCAGCTCTGTCATCGAAACTCCTTCTGAAGGCATCATGCGTTTTAAGGTGGCGAGAGCATCTTCCGACATAGTTTTTTCTATCAGGTCATATTTGAAATAATCATGTCCTGCTGCAACAGGTGTATGTGTTGTAAATACTACCTGTTCTCGAACCTTTTGAGGGTCGTAATAACCCATTTCCCGCATAAGTTCGAGAGTTAAAAAGCCTGCATGTCCCTCGTTAAGATGAAAAGTTTCTATGTTGTTGTAACCTAAATCCCTTAAGATCCTAAGACCTCCTACTCCCAAGATAATTTCCTGACATAGACGACAAAGAATATCTCCGCCATAGAGAGACCATGTAAATTGACGATCTTCAGGTTGGTTCAATTCAAAGTCTGTATCGAGAAAATAAATAGGAACGGTATATCCTGTAAGACCGGATATCTCATAACTCCAAGCTCTAATTCGAACATCACGACTTTGTATAGACACTGATATCTGATTAGGCAGCAAAGTAAGTTCTGCAGCTGGATCCCAAGTTGAAGGTTTTTCTATTTGCCAGTTTTCTTTAGTGAACGCCTGTTCAAAGTATCCCTTGCGATATAGGAGGGTAACGCCTACCATAGGGACCCCAAGGTCAGCGGCGCTTTTTAACATATCTCCAGCAAGAAGACCAAGGCCGCCTGCATACGTAGGGATAGAAGATTTAATTCCTATTTCCATTGAAAAATAGGCTACTGTGCGGAACGAAGGGTCCTGTCCCGTAAAATCTTGAATAGCCCGTCCCAAAGTTGCCCGAGAATAGGAAGACATTACGACTCACCTTCTTTTTGTTAGGTTCTTCCATATGTTTGTGAAAGAAGGAATAGAGAAGAAGAAAGTTGTTCTGTAAAGGCTATATTGGGAACTCTCCATTCCCAATTTCCTTTCGATAGCGAAGGAGTGTTTATGCGACTGGAACTTCCAAGGTTAAGAATATCTTGCATTGGAATTATGGCCACAGAGGCTACAGACATGAGAGCCATTCGAATGAAGACTGAAGCCACATTAAATGAGGTAACTTCCTGACCGGTATACGTTATAAGTCGCTTTTTCTCTTCTAATAGAGCCTCTTCCTCAAACCACCCGCGAGCTGTATTATTGTCATGTGTTCCCGTATATACGATATTCTTGGGGCGGTGATTATGGAGAATATAGGGGTTCTGTGGCATAGAACTGTCGAAAGCAAACAGGAGAACAAGCATCCCCGGGAGCTCGTATTTTTTCATCATTGCTGTCACGTCAGGTGTAATAATCCCTAGATTTTCTGCTACGAAAGGCATAGAGGGAAAGTTTTTTTTAAGGCACGATAAAAAACTCTCCCCTTCCCCTTGTTCCCAATGGCCATGTACAGCGGTTTTTTCATGAGAGGGAATAGACCAATATGCGATAAGTCCTCGAAAATGATCGATTCTTAAGATATGGAAAAAATTCAGGGCGTAGGAAATGCGTTTCATCCACCATTGAAAGTTATCTTCTTTTAATAAAACCCACTTATAGAGAGGATTCCCCCATCGTTGCCCTGTAGAACTGAAGTAGTCTGGGGGAACTCCAGCAATAAACTCGGGCTTAAGTTGAGAATCAAGTTGAAAAAATTCAGGGTGGCTCCATACATCGGCGCTGTCATAACTTACATAAATAGGGAGATCACCAATGAGACAGATATTATGTTTCTGACAATAATTTTTTAACCCATTCATTTGGGAATAGGCGATAAATTGAATGAAGATGGTTAGGAAAATTTCCTCTTCATATTCATTCCAAATCTTTTTTAGAGCTTGAGGGGATCGGAAACGAAAAGGTTCAGGCCAGCAATTCCAAGAAAGATTGTTATGGAGACGGCGAAGGGTGACAAAGAGAGCGAAGTCTTTGAGCCACATTTCCTGTTCTTCCAGAAAGTAGAGAAGAGGATCAGAGCCTTTCTGCCTTAAAAAAGAATAAAAAGCTTTTTTGAGAAGAGGTAGTTTTCCCTCTTGGGCTTGCTCATAATTCACAGAAAGCTGAGAATGCGAAATAGGAGGGGATAGGTCTTTTCCCTCTAGAAATCTTTCATTAGCAAGATCATCCAGAGAGATGAGGAGCGGAGAACAAGCGAATGTAGAGATACTGCTATAGGGAGAATTTCCGAGCCCCACTTCAGTAGGTGTTAAAGGCAAAATTTGCCAATAAGATTGTCCAGCTTGTGCCAACCAATCTACAAAGTTTCTGGCACTTTCCCCAAAATCTCCTATAGCCCAACGAGATGGTAGAGAAAAGATTGGCAATAGAATTCCAGCTCCCCTGTGGCTCATGCTCTCACCTCCAAATGTAACATGGGAGCACGATCATTTTACACCAACAACTTGGAAGATTGGTATAATTTAAAAAAATTATATTTTGTTTCGGAAGTGAGGGGCGTAGCGAATGGAAAAACAGGAAAAATTCTCTCTCTTCTCGGAATTTGACGTTTATCTATTTAAGGAAGGAACTCATTATGCTCTTTATGAGAAAATGGGAGCTCATTCCTTATCCGTTGAGGGCGTAGAAGGAACATATTTTGCTCTCTGGGCTCCTAGCGCACGCCACGTATCCGTAATTGGCGATTTTAACGAGTGGAATCCATCCCTTCATTTTTTGAATCAACGAGCGGATGGAAGTGGCATATGGGAGGGCTTTATTCCTAGGACTCAACTAGGGGATCGATACAAGTTCCACGTAGAGACTTTTTTCGGAGAGTTTTTTGATAAGGGAGATCCTTTTGCTTTCTTATGGGAAGAGCCTCCTAAAACAGCTTCAGTTATTACGACTCTGGATTATTTGTGGGGAGATAATGAGTGGCTTGACAAAAGAAAAAACATAGATTGGGCACAATATCCTCTTACTTTTTATGAAGTGCATCTTGGATCGTGGATGAGGTCTTCCGATGAAAGATGGTTGAATTATAAAGAGATAGCTTCGCATTTAGTTGCTTATGTAAAAGAAATGGGGTTCTCCGCTGTAGAAATTATGCCTGTTATGGAGCATCCTTTCTATGGATCTTGGGGATACCAAGTGACAGGCTTTTTCGCTCCAACACGACGATACGGTATCCCTCAGGATTTTATGTTTCTTATCGATGCTCTTCATCAGGCAGGAATTGCTGTTTTTCTCGATTGGGTTCCTTCTCATTTCCCTTCTGATAGTCATGGCTTAGCCTCTTTTGATGGAACGGCTCTGTATGAACATCTGGATATGAAGCAACGGATCCATCCAGAATGGAAGAGCTATCTTTTCAATTATGGAAGAACAGAAGTGGCAGAGATCTTAATAAACAGCGCATTGTTTTGGCTTGATTATTATCATGCAGATGGGCTTCGTGTCGATGGCGTGGCTTCGATGCTTTATTTAGATTATGGAAGGAAAGATGGAGAATGGGTTCCTAACAAGTATGGTGGCAGGGAAAACTTGCAGGCAGTTTCCTTTCTCCAGAAGCTGAATCAGGCTATTTTTTATCGCTTCCCTTCCGTTCAGACTATTGCTGAAGAATCCACAGCATGGCCTCTTGTTACGAAGCCTCCTTATGATGGGGGGTTGGGTTTTAGCCTTAAATGGAATATGGGATGGATGCACGATATCTTAGACTATATGTCTCTTGATCCATTCTACAGGCAATTCCACCAGAATGATTTGACGTTCAGCTTTATGTATGCATTTTCGGAAAATTTTGTGCTCCCCTTTTCTCACGATGAGGTTGTTTATGGGAAACGATCTCTTCTTTGGAAGATGCCAGGTGATCTGAACCAAAAATTTGCTCAATTACGACTCTTATTTGGATATATGTATGCCCATCCAGGAAAGAAATTAATTTTTATGGGAGGAGAATTTGGGCAATGCAGGGAATGGGACCATCAAAGGGCTGTAGATTGGTGGTTACTCGGTGAAAAGGTTCATAAAAACTTACAGCGGTGGGTGCAAGATTTGAATCGCTTCTATACAGAGGAACAGTCTCTTCATGGATGGGATTTTATCCGGGGAGGGGTTGAGTGGATAGGATGTTCCGACAGTTCTGCCAGTGTCCTGGGCTTTTTACGAAGGGCAAAGGGGATTCCTCCTATTTTAGCCCTTTTCAATTTTACCCCAGTCCCAAGGTTTCAATATGATGTGGAGGTTTCAGAGGGAGGGTATTGGTTAGAACTTCTGAACAGTGATGGAGAGGTCTATGGAGGAGATGGAGTGGGCAATTTAGGTGGGCAGAGAGCTTTGGATCGGCCGGGGAATTCTATGCGCTACTCCCTTTCTCTGACCCTTCCTCCTTTTGGCGCTCTTTTCTTCAGAAAAGAGGGAGAATGAAATGAAATACATTTGTATTCATGGACATTTTTACCAGCCACCTCGGGAAAATCCTTGGCTAGGAGATGTGGAAATTCAGGAGTCAGCGTTGCCTTGGCACGATTGGAATGAACGAGTAGCAGCCGAATGTTATGCTCCTAACAGGGCTGCTAGGATTTTAGGTGACGGTGGGAAAATAGTAAAAATTATGTCGAACTACGAGCGAATGAGTTTTAATTTTGGTCCGACACTTCTCTCTTGGATGGAGCGCCATGACCCTGAAACATATCAAGCCATTTTGGATGCAGATCGACGAGGACAGGTTCGCTATGCAGGGCACGGTCCAGCTATAGCACAGGTTTACAATCACATGATTATGCCTTTAGCTTCGAAGCGAGACAAAATTACGCAGGTACTCTGGGGAATTCAAGATTTCACCCGTCGTTTTGGTCGCTTCCCTGAGGGCATGTGGCTTCCTGAAACGGCGGTAGATATAGAAACTCTTGAAGTCATGGCAGGGGAAGGGATTCTTTTTACCATATTAGCTCCCCATCAGGTTCAGGCCTGGAGACGTATAGGAGCTATGTGGGAGTATCCCCTTGAAAAAACTCTGGATACGTCTCGCGTCTATAAATGCGAGCTTCCTTCTGGACGGTCTATCGCATTATTTTTTTACAATGGAAGCCTAGCACATGAAATAGCTTTTGGCACATTGTTGTCTAACGGAGAAGCATTTGCTCAAAAACTTGTTAATTCTATTGCTAGTAGAGGGGAAGGAGCGTTAGCTCATATAGCCACAGACGGCGAGACTTTTGGGCATCATCATAAATATGGAGATATGGCTCTCGCTTGGTGTCTTCACCGTTTCGAAAAAAATGATGAAGTCCGCTTAACAGTTTATGGTGAATATCTGAAAAAACTCCCTCCTCAATGGGAAGTAAAAATTCAAGAGAATACTTCATGGAGTTGCGTGCATGGAGTTGAGAGATGGAGAAGGGATTGTGGATGCAAAAGCGGTGCACATCTGGATTGGCATCAGCAGTGGAGACAACCTCTACGGCAATCTTTGGATTGGCTCCGGAAGGAGATCGATGCTTACTTTGAAAGGGAGGGAGCTCGTTTTTTTAAAGATCCCTGGAAGATTCGAGAGCTTTGTGGCGATTTTTTCTCATCGGCAAATACTCCCAAAAGGGAGGAACTTTTAAAATCCTTTGCTTGGCGGGAACTTACGAGGGAAGAAAAAGTGAGGGCGGTAAAGCTTTTAGAAATGGAGCGAAGCGCTCTTTTTATGTACACTAGTTGCGGTTGGTTTTTTGATGATATCTCTGGTATTGAATCTTTGCAGGTACTTCTCTATGCGTATCATGCTCTTTCCTTATATCAGGAACTTTCGGGAGAAGAAATTTCGGAGCCCTTTCTTTCTCGTCTGGAGGGAGCCTTAAGCAATATTCGTGAGTTTAGAAATGGTCGTAAGGTCTTTGAAATTTTTGTTTTCCCCCTTTATGTTGACTTTTTACGGGTTGGAGCCCATTATGCTGTGCAAGCGCTCTTTGAGCCCATTCGGAAACGTTCTCTAGCTGTAACGCTCTACGATTACAGGATATTTCCGGCCACACTCTTTTCTCTTGAAAAGGGGGAGGAATCTCTTTGTATGGGGCAAGCCTCCTTAACATACGTTATAACGGACGAAAAGCAAGACATATTTTTTGCGTCCTACTATAAAGGAGGGCACAAAGTTTTATGCGGGGTAAGAAATTTTATAAACGAAGATATGAACAGACAATGGATGGCTGAGATTCAAAGGGGGTTCCCTGAGGAGGCAGATAAAGTTTTTGTAGAGCTCTTTGGGCATAGGACCTACTCTTTGCGCCATCTTTTCCGGGATGGACAGAGAAGAATCATTCACCAGATTATAGAGAGAGACGTAGCTAATATTGAAACATATCTTGCCTCTGTGGTTCGAAATTACGAGGGGTTGTTGGATTTTATGGGGCTTATTAGGATGTCTCCTCCGGAAGCATTGCTTAGAGTAGCAGAAGTTGTCCTTAATGGAGAACTCAGACGATCTATAAAGAAAGAGGAGCCAGATATAGATCGTATAGCAGATTATCTTGATCAGGCCCAAACATGGGGAGTCGTGTTAGACTTTAACAGTCTCCTGCACCATATTCGGGACCGGCTAGAGCGAGAAATGTTGCAATTTGTAGAAGGGGGAGACGACGAGAAGCAAGCATCCCTTCGCCGGATGACCAAAATGCTTGGATTTGTTCGAAGTCGAAGGTGGGATATAAACTTATGGAAAGTACAAAATTTTTATGTCGCTATAGCGGAACAACAAAAAATCGAAAGCTCTGAGTATAGACAGTTAGGTGATTTTTTAAATATAAGGGTTAGAGAATGATGAAGGATTGTGATACATATTGTCATATTTTCGTGAGTCTCCCCTTATATTATTATTTTTATCTAGAATGCTACCTCCAAAGTCTTCTTTCCCTCCTGATATTTGTGTTGGTTTTGGCCTAGGGAATTCCCGATCGAGAGATGTATTATGAGAGACGTTCTTTTTAAAAGAACTGTTACTATTAAATTGTTAAAGGAAAAGTTTTAGTGTGGGGTGAAGAGAAATGATACAGCGGGAGAAACTTCGAGATTGCCATCGAGTTGTAATAAAAGTAGGCACAAGCACGGTGACTCATGATTCGGGAAAACTTAACCTCCTCAGGTTGGAGAATCTGGCGAGGGAGATGTCTGACCTTCACAGCGACGACAGGAATGTCAGCCTTATAAGTTCAGGGGCTGTAGGCGCTGGGGTAGGGAAGATACATTTCCCTGATCGTCCTAAAACAATACCGGAAAAACAGGCTTTGGCTGCTATTGGGCAGGGTCGATTGATGCATATGTATGAGAAGTTTTTTTCTGAATACGGGAAGACTGTAGCTCAGGTGTTGCTCACGAGAGATGTTTTTGCTAACCGGCTTCGTTATCTTAATGCCAGACATACCCTTCTGACCCTTCTTGATTTTGGTGTAATCCCTATTATTAACGAGAACGATACGGTAGCGGTCGATGAAATAAAGTTTGGGGATAACGATACTCTTTCGGCTTTAGTAGCTTGCCTTATCGACGCAGATCTCTTAATTATTCTATCTGACATAGACGGACTTTATAGTGATGATCCTCGAACGAACCCTGATGCTCAGCTTCTTCCAGTAGTATCGGAAATTACCAATAACATGATAGCTCATTCCCGATCTCGTGGGAGCAAACTTTCCAGCGGGGGGATGTTTACGAAGCTTACTGCGGCAAAAATTGCCATGACGTCTGGCATCCCCATGGTTATTGCAAACAATAAAGAACAAAATGTGCTTCGCCGTATTGTTGCAGGAGAATCTCTTGGAACTCTTTTTGTCCCTTCAAGAGAGCCAGTTCAGGGGAGAAAACAGTGGATTGCTTTTGGTAGCTCGCCACATGGTTCTATTGTCATTGATCAAGGGGCTGTAGAGGCTATCCTTAAAAGAGGGAAAAGCTTGCTTCCTTCGGGAGTGGTGGAGGTAGAAGGGGGTTTTTCCCGAGGGGATGTGGTTTCTATTATTAGTCCCGAAGGTTCGGAAATAGCAAGGGGAATGGTGAATTTTTCTGCCGATGAAATCTCTGTTATAGCGGGACATCATACAGATGAGATAGGCGAACTTCTTGGAAGCATTGATTATGATGAAGTGGTTCATCGCAATAATCTAGCCCTTATTTAAGGAGGGAGACGAATGGAAATAAAAGATACGTTGTTAGAAATGGGACGAGCAGCTCGATGTGCAGCTCGTTTCCTGGCGACAGCTACAGGGGATCAGAAAAATCGGGCTTTATTTTTAATGGCTCAGGCTCTTCGAGATCATAAGAAAGAAATACTCCTAGCCAATCATAAAGATATAGAGGCGGGGCGAGAAGCAGGACTTACGTCAGCTCTTATCGAGCGCCTTACATTGAACGAGAAACGTGTAGAGGCAATGGCCTTGGGATTGGAGGAGATTGCTGCCCTTCGTGATCCGGTTGGAGAAGTTTTAGGAATGTGGACGGCGGAAAAAGGCCTCCGGGTGGGGAGGGTACGAGTTCCATTAGGGGTTATAGGCATTATTTATGAGTCTCGCCCTAACGTTACAGCTGATGCGGCAGGACTTTGTTTGAAAGCGGGTAATGCCGTCATTCTAAGGGGAGGTAAAGAAGCATTGCATTCTAATATTGCTATTGCTTCCATACTTTCCCAAGCAGCCTTTTCTGCCGGCATTCCCCAAGGGGCGATTTCTCTTATTGAAAGTCCTGATCGCCAGGCTACCACTATGCTCATGAAGATGAACGAATATGTAGATGTCCTCATTCCCCGGGGAGGGAAAGGGCTGAAACTGGCCGTGTTGGAAAATGCCACGGTTCCTTTTATTATGACGGGCATGGGGAATTGTCATATTTTTGTTGACGAAACGGCAAATATAGAGAAGGCAATTCCCATTGTGGTGAACGCTAAGGTGCAGCGTCCTTCAGTTTGTAATGCTATGGAAACTATGTTGGTCCATAAAAAGATTGCCCCTCTTTTTATCCCCCAAGCATTGACGGTTCTTAGAGAGCAAGGGGTGGAAATACGAGGAGACAAAGCGGTTTGTCGCTTATATTCTCAAGCCGTACCGGCTACGGAGAAGGATTGGAGCACTGAATATTTAGATCTCATTCTCGCGGTAAAGATCGTAGATAATATAGAAGAAGCTATGAATCATATCGCGAATTATGGTACAGGACATAGCGAGGCGATCCTTACAGAGAGCTATACAAATGCTCAAGCATTTCTTAACGGAATTGATGCTGCTGCAGTATATGTTAATGCCTCTACTCGTTTTACAGATGGTGGAGTTTTTGGGTTCGGAGCAGAGATGGGGATTAGCACGCAAAAACTTCACGCACGAGGGCCCATGGGAGTGGAACAGCTTACATCAACGAAGTTCATTATCTATGGGAACGGGCAGGTCAGAGAGTGATCGTTTCGTTATAAAGAATATAGGAAGGAGTGTCAGGCATGTCCCATAGAATGAAAGGTCTGTTGCGAGGAGTGGCTGTATGCGTGTTTCTCTTTTCTCTGACAGCTACGGCAGCAGCTCAAAATATAAAACTATCTTATAACGGGCCGGCAGATGAAGAAAACAATGCGGTCCATCTTTTTGCAGTTCATTTTAAATCTATGGTGGAAGAGGAGAGCAAGGGAATTCTGTCGATACAGTTATACCCCGATAGTCAGCTTGGGAACGAGGAAGAGCGCATGGAGCTTCTGACCCGAGATGGAATGAATCAACCTATTATGAATATCGCGTCTTTTGGTGGGGTTGCTCCTCTTTTTCCAGAAATTTATGCTACGGCGGTACCTTTTATGTTTAATAGTTATCAGGCGGCACACTCTTTTTTTGACAAAGGGTTATTTTGGGACAAGGCTCGCAAAGAGTTTCAAAATCGTACAGGAGCTATATTGCTGGAAGTAGTGGAAGAAGGGGGGTTTCTCGCCTTTACAAACTCGAAAAAAGCACTTCAGTCTCCGAAAGATTTCGAGGGCCTTAAATTTAGAGGCATGGATGAAGGTCAGATTACTCTCTATAAATCTTTTAGCGCCAGCGGTACCCCGATACCATGGACAGAGCTCTACATGGCATTAAAGACAGGCGTAGTAGATGGTCAGATGAACCCGGCCATGTATATTAAAATGGGGAGTTTATATGAAGTACAAAAATACCTGACTTTAGCCAATATTCAATACTCAGACCAGTTTCTCGTTATAAACGGGGATCTTTTTGAGTCGCTTAGTGGAGAGCAGCGGTCTATTATTCAGAAAGCTTCTCGTCAAGCTAATATGATGAATAGAGAAGCAGTGGAAGCTCAAGACTTTAAGGATATTCAGTTTCTTCAAGAGCGAGGGATGGAAGTCTATACCCCTACAGAAGATGAGATGGAAGTTTTTAGAGATAAGGCTATCCCGGCATATCTGGAATGGCTTAAAACAAAGCTCTCTAAAGAATGGTTAGATCTGGCTCTTGAAAGTGCTAGAAATTCGAATACTGAAGCTGCAGGGCATTAGAGAGAGATAGGGTTGCTGCTGTTATGACTGCTGATACTCATACGTTCTCTGAAAAATGGATCCTTCGATTAGAGCGTTTTAGCGCTTGGAGTGCGGGGGCTCTTCTTGTTATAAATGTGGGAGATGTTCTCTTAGGTATCTTCATGCGATATATCATGAAAAGCTCTGCTATATGGACTGAAGAGGTTGCCCGCTTTTCCCTGGTATGGCTTGTGATGGTGGGAGCTACAGGAGCTCTTTGTCATGGCGATCATATGGTTATTGATTTTGTCACTCCCCGGTTGCCTCAAAAAATTCAGCGAATTATAAAGTTTTTTCAAGGGATCATCACTCTTTTAGTGCTAGGTGCCATGGTCTATCTCGGCAGCATTAATGCTATTAAAATATGGGGAATGCGGACTATGGCTCTTAATATCCCTAAAACTGTCCCTCTCCTCTCTGTTCCAGTAGGTTGTACTCTTCTGTTGGCAGAGACATCGCTTTTTCTCTTCCGATCTATAAGGGATGGTGGTCAGAACTAATGGTCCTTTTTATGCTCTGTGCTTTTTTCATTATGATGGTGATCGGGTTCCCTCTCTATCTTTCGTTGTTGGGGGCGGCCTTTCTGGGTGTCGTTGTTTTAGGGGATTGGTCTCTTTGCCGCGTTATTGCTCAGCAATTCTATGGCGGTATGGACGTCTTTTCCCTCATGGCCATCCCGTTCTTTATTTGGACAGGGATTCTTATGAACCGCTCTGGTCTCACTGACCGTCTTCTTGATTTAAGTCGACTTTTGGTAGGGTCAGTACGGGGAGGACTTGGCTACGTGAACGTGGTGGGTGGCATTATTCTCGCAGGTGTTAATGGTTCTGCTGCTGCAGATGCTTCGGCACTAGGATCCATACTTATTCCAGCCATGATTAAAGATGGTTTTTCCCCTGCTTATTCGGCTGGTCTGACAGCAAGTAGTTCTTTAATAGGTCCTATTATTCCCCCGAGTATTTTTATGGTTATTTACGCCACCATGACAAATACATCTATTGGAGGACTTTTTGCCGCCGGCATTCTCCCGGGGATCGTACTCGGTGGTGCCTTTATGATTATGAACTATTTTTATTCCATAAAACATGGAATGCCTATTTCTGATTTTAGAGAGATTCGTTCTCAAGGAAAAGAGATTTTACGGCGTTCCTGTATTGGTTTGGTGGCTCCCCTCATTATTATTGGCGGTATTGTAACAGGAATTGTAACACCCACAGAGTCTGGAGCCTTAGGAGTGGCTTATTGCATAGTGGCTGGTTCCCTTTACACTCGAAAATTGACATGGAGAGACATAGGGGAATCTATTTATGAAACGGTCCGTATGACGAGCTCCATCTTTTTGATTATGGGGGCGGCGACGGTGATTGGCTGGATATTGAAGTGGGAGCAGGTTCCCCAACGTTTTGCGGGTATGGTGATACAATCGGGTCTGATGGATAATCCCTGGCTCCTTATGATGGTTCTTTCTGCTATTATTTTCCCTATCGGCATGTTTATGGAAGAGGTCTCGACGTTGACGCTTCTCACCCCTATCTTTGCGCCTCTTGCTGCGAAGGCTGGCATTGATCCTCTCCATTTTGGTGTGGTGATGACATTGAATGTAACTATTGCCCTTATCACCCCTCCTATGGGGGCGTGTAATTATATAGTGGCTGCTGTTGGTGGAGTTGAATTGGGAGATGTCTTCAAATATATATGGCCCTTTATAGGGGTGGCATTGCTTGTATTGTTGCTCATCATTACGTTCCCTTCTATAACGACCCTTATCCCGCGTCTTCTCGAACTGTCATGAAAAATAAAAATCCGTCGTGTCCCTTTTAGAGGAATGCGACGGATTTTATATTCTTATGAATATAGAAAATTATTTCGGAATGATACTAACGATATTTTCCCTTTAACATTCCCATACAGATACTACTTGCAAAATACAGAGGCAAGTACTCCTGCTACCAAGAGAGCAGGCAACATATTGGCCACTCTGAAACGACGAATGTCCAGAATGGAAATGCCGAGAGCTATGAGCATGAGTCCCCCAGCTGCCGTTACTTCGTTAATAATTGCTTCTGATAGATAGGGCTGAAGATGCCCGGCAAGAAGAGTTATTCCCCCTTGATAGAGAAGGACAGGAATAGATGCTATAAGGACTCCGCTTCCCAAAGATGCAGAAAGAGCGATAGAAGATATGCCATCCATAAGAGATTTAGTGATAAGCAAGTTGGGGTAGTGTCCTAACCCTTCTTCTATTGCCCCCAGAATCGCCATGGATCCCATGCAAAAGAGCAGACTCGCCGTGAGAAAACCTTGAGCGACACTCTCGCCACTTGTTCGGAATTTCTCGCTGATCCTCTCTGAAAATCGGCTAAATGCCTTGTCCAGATTGATTGCCTCTCCAATCAAGGCGCCTCCGACCATGCTAAAAATAAGGATCAGAAAGTTCGATGTCTTCTGGGCCATAAAGAAACCGAGGGAAAGGGTAAAGAGACCCAGAACCTGAAAAGCCATTTCAATATAACGCTTAGGCAGGCGAGAGCGAAGCAAAAGCCCGGTAATACTTCCAGCTATAACGGCTACGCTATTAATAATACTTCCTGCAGCTGGTATGTTGCCCCAAAATAGGCTCAAAATAAATTAATCCCTTTCTTCTCTAAAGAATGGTTGCCCCAGAGAGGAAGGTGCTCCAAACAGAATCCCCTTCCCTTGACTTACAGAGATAAAAAATAATACCACAATTGTCAATATATAAGGAAGCATCATGAGCAATGGAGTAGGGATACTGGTTCCAGCAGCTTGAAGACGAAGCTGGAAGGCCTCCACTCCCCCGAAGAGATACGCTCCCAGAGCCGCTCTCATAGGGTTCCAGATAGCAAAAATAACAAGAGCCACAGCGATCCATCCTCGGCCGGCAGTCATGAGTTCTGCCCACATTTTTGTGTATGCTATAGACATATAGGCTCCACCTACTGCGACAATACCGCCACCAATAAGGGTGTAGAGATACCGCGTTTTATCTACGCTAATACCCATGGCATCAGCTGCCTGGGGGTTATCTCCTACCGCTCTTAGATTTAATCCGTTGCGAGTACGAAGAAAAAACCAATAAAGAAAAAACACTAATATGAAAGAACCATAAATAAGAGCATCGTTGTTAAAGAGAACGGGCCCAATAACAGGTATTTGGGATAGGCCGGGCAAGGGAATTTTATTAAGCCCTTCAATGGTGAACCCTATATATGAGCGGCCGAGAAGAGAGCTTGCGCCAGTTCCAAACATAGTAAGAGCCAGACCACTTACGACCTGATTCCCCTTCATTGTAATAGAAATGAAGGCATGGATGAGAGATAACAATGCGCCTACGACAAAAGCCATGGCCACTCCAAGCCAAGGGCTGCCCAAATGGTATGTGACAGCAAAGCCCGTATAAGCACCTACGAGCATAATGCCTTCTAACCCTAGATTAAGAATTCCTGCCTTTTCTGTAACAATTTCTCCCAGAGTGGCATAGAGAATAGGCGTACCACTTCGCACGGCTGCGGTAAGAATAGGAATAAGAATCTCCATGTTAATTGTCTCCCCTCGAAACAAGACGCACTCGATATTTTCTGAAAAATTCCCCGCCGAGAACAAAGAAAAGAAGTAACCCCTGTAAAACGAGTATGCTCGACAGAGGGAGTCTCATCACTATTTGAAGGGTTTCTCCCCCTACAAGCATGGCTCCTATCAGGAAAGAAACAAGTAAAACCGCCAAGGGATTCAATCTTGATAGCCACGCTACGATAATGGCAGTATACCCAAATCCAGCAGAGAAACCATGTTGAAGCCTCCCTTGGAGCCCAGCTATTTCACACATGCCTGCCAACCCGGCCAGGGCACCAGATATGAACATAATAATTAATACGTTCTGAAGATAATTGATTCCAGCAAAACTGGCTGCTCTGGGATTTTCTCCAATAACGCGAATCTCATATCCCCATCGAGTCCATTTCAGAATAGCCCAGAAGAGCATGGCAAAAACAATCGCTATTAAGAAGCCGAGATGTACTCGAGTATTCCCATAAAGGGGCAAACGAGCAGCATCTGGGAAAGGGGCTGTCATGGGAAAACCGAGGCTGGCTGGATCTCGCCAGGGACCATACACAAAGAAATCTACCAAATGGATGGCGATGTAGTTGAGCATAAGAGTTGTAATGATCTCATTGACATTCCAACGAGCCTTGAGATATCCGGCAAATGCAGCCCATATTCCACCAGCACAAGCTGCTGCCGCAAACATAATCCAAAACATGATAAAAGGCTGATCTACAAAGGCGTAGCGTACTGCTGCTGCTGTGGCAAGAGCCCCCATGAAAATCTGGCCTTCCGCCCCAATATTCCAAATAAGCATTTTAAAAGAGAGAGTTACAGCCACTCCTGCTATGGAAAGGGGGATAGCCTTTACTATGGTTTCCGTAAAGCCGTATGCATCTCCTAATGAAGCCTTGAACATGGAGGAATAGGCTTGTAGTGGAGATACTCCAAGAAAATAAAGGAAAATACCCCCAGAGAGAAGTGCAAGAGATATTGCTAACAGAGGAATAGCGACAGCAAACCAACCGGGGGTGGAGAGTCTCTTTTCTACTCTAAAATATTTCATGGAACTAAACCTCTTTCAAAAGGGATTGAAGAGGGGTCCCAGCCATCATGAGTCCTATCTTTTCGGGAGTCGCCTCTCCTGGATTATCGAAAATGCCCATGATTTCACCTTTAAAGATTACTGCTAATCTATCACTGAGAGAGAGAAGTTCTTCAAGATCTTCTGATACAAGGAGAATAGCAGTTCCTCGATCGCGTTCGTGTAAAATCTGTTGTCTGACAAAATGTGTTGCAGCCACGTCGAGACCCCATGTAGGATGAACGGCAACCAGCGCTTTGGGCGCATCGCTTAGTTCCCTTCCCAACATGAGTTTTTGCAAATTTCCACCAGATAAATTTTTCACCGGTGTCTCTACAGATGGAGTACTGACACTGTATTTTTTTACAAGATCTATTGCTTGCTTAAAAACCACTTTCCAATTGATCAAAAGACCTCGTGCGACAGGTTTTTTCCAATATTTTTTGAGAATAGAATTCTCTTTAATATCCATATTGGGGACGAGTCCTGTGCCTTTGCGGTCGGCAGGTATATAGCGCATCCCACTGGAAATAAAAGATTTTGGAGTTTGATTCTCCAGCTCCTTATTATTCATTATAATGTGCCCTGACTCCACAGGACGGAGCCCTACCAGTGCTTCGCAAAGTTCATGTTGTCCATTTCCGGCGATGCCAGCAAGGCCTAAAATCTCCCGTTCTCGAATAGAAAGTGAAAGATTGCGGACAGCAGTAATTCCTCGATCGTTTAGAATAGAGATTTTTTCGGCTTTTAGCACGGATTCCCCAGGAGCCTGACTTCTTTTATTTATAGTAAATGCTATTTTTCGCCCCATCATGAACTCTGCGAGCTCTTCCTTAGATGTATGAGATGTTTGTACAGTTCCAGTTTTTTCTCCTTTACGGAGAATTGTAATTCTGTCAGAGAGAGAGAGGACTTCGTCGAGTTTGTGGGATATAAAAACGATACCATGACCTTCCGCTGTCATCTGTTGAATAGTTTTAAAAAGATTGAGAGATTCTTGTGGCGTCAATACAGCTGTAGGTTCGTCAAGAATCAAAACCTTTGCTTTTCGGAAAAGCATTTGTAATATGGCAACTCGTTGCTGTTCCCCGATTGAAAGTTGCCATATTTTAGCGTCAGGATCTACTTCCAAGCCATATTGAGACGAGATGTTCTGGATTTTTTCACGGATTTCATTTCGAGGAAGAATATATGGAAGATCCTCCAAACCGAGAATCATATTCTCCCAAACAGTTTGGCTTGGGACAAGCATAAAGTGTTGATGAACCATCCCAATACCGGCTGCGATAGCATCTTTGGGAGACATAAAAGTGTAAGGGGTCCCTTTAATGAAAATATGTCCAGCATCAGGCCGATAGAGCCCATAAAGGATATTCATCAATGTAGACTTCCCGGCCCCATTTTCTCCAAGGAGGGCATGGACTTCCCCTGACAATACATCAAAATCAATCTCTCGGTTGGCGGTTACCCCTGCAAAGGCTTTGGTAATACCTTGCATTTCTACGAGTGGAGGAACAGCCTTTTCTTTGTTCATAGCTCCCTTTCCTTTCTTTCAAAAAAAAGAGGGCGCCACAAAAGCGCCCCCCTAATCTTTGAAGTGTTTATTTAGGAATATCTCCCTTTACACCTTCAACGAACCAGCTCATGGAGAGCTTGTCTGCATCAGAAATCGATTGCCCAGCTTCAACTTTTATTGTACCGCTCTGATCTTTAATAGGACCATCAAAAACATCCCATGTGCCAGAAATTATTTTCTCTTTCTCTGCTTCTACAACGGCCTTAACCTCTTCTGGAACATCTTTCCCATAGGGAGCAAGCTTGACCATGCCTTCTTTTAATCCCCACCAAATGTCCTCAGATTCCCATGTGCCGGTAGTGACCTGCTCCATCACATGCTTATACACAATTCCCCAATCCCAAATAGGAGCTGTAAGGTGTTTTGTGGGGGCATATTGGCTCATGTCATTGTTGTATCCTACCACATAAACCCCGGCCTCTTCCGCTGTTTGAGGAGCGGCTCCGCTATCTGCATGCATCCCAATAACATCGGCCCCAGAGTCGATAAGAGCCTTCGTGGCTTCCTTTTCTTTACCGGGGTCAAACCAAGAGAACAGCCAAACTACTTTTACCACAGCTTCAGGATTCACTTTCCGAACGCCAAGAGTAAAAGCATTAATGGCACGAATTACTTCCGGAATAGGATGAGCAGCAACAAAGCCTACAACGTTACTCTTTGTCATTTTTCCTGCCACCAAACCAGAAAGATATCGAGCTTGATACATTCTACCAAAATAAATACCTACATTATCAGCTCTTTTATACCCGGAGCAATGCATAAAGACAACATCAGGATGTTTTTTCGCTACTTCTTGTACAAAATCCATATATCCAAAGGAAGTGGCAAAGATAACTTTTGATCCATTTCTTATAAAGGTTTCCATAACTCTGGCAGAATCAGGGCCTTCTGGTACTGACTCGACAAAACTGGATTTTACTCCAGAAAAGGCTCCTTCCATTTCTTTTCGTCCCTGATCATGCATATACGTCCATCCGCCATCACCTACAGGACCAATATAGACAAAACCAGGGTTTGTTTTTTCCGCGGGGATAGCCTCCATAGCAAATGCCGTTCCGCAGAGGACCATGCTGAGCGCCAGTAATGCTACCACAAACTTTCTTCTCATTTAGATGCCCTCTCTTTCCATAATTTTTATAATAGAAATACTAGTTTAAAAAGACTTTGACCCTTACAATTATACTGTTTTAAGAATAAAAGGAAAGGGTTTAAAAAGAAGAGACGAAAGAATGGGTATCCATTTTGGAATAAAAACGTGTAATATATCTATGATTTCTTAGTGTCGGGGAGGCATCTGTTATGGGTAGTGAAGATCGGTATCATAAAACATTTCCCGTTTCGTGGGATCAGCTTCACCGCGATTGTAAGGCTCTTGCGTGGAGGCTTTTGTCAAGAAAATGGGACAAAATCATAGGTATAGCTCGAGGCGGCCTTATTCCTGCAGCTATTATTGCGAGAGAGCTTAATATTCGTGTTGTAGATACAGTTTGTATATCAAGCTATACCCTTCGGACTCAAGGGGAGGCCCATATCCTGAAGAAGATCGAGGGTGATGGAGAAAATTGTCTTATTATCGATGATCTTGTGGATACGGGGAAAACCGCTCAGGTTGTGCGGAAAATGCTTCCGAAAGCGTACTTTGCTACGGTATATGCGAAACCGGAAGGGTGTTCTTATGTAGATACCTATATTACTCAGGTAAGCCAAGATACATGGATCCTCTTTCCATGGGATGCAGAGACGGCGTATTCCACCCCTCTTGTGGACAGAAGTTCGGAAGAGTCCTCCTTATAGAAAAAAAGAAATAGGGATAGGGCTCTTTGGAAACACCAAAGAGCCGGAGAGGCAGGAATATTCCTTTAGGCTTTCACATTCAGGTTTTGACCGAGGCCCATGCTCTCAAAGAGCTGGGCCATCATTTTCTCCTGAAGCTCCGCTACGTTTTTAAGCGTGTAGGTTTGGGTAGCCATAAGTATGTTTTGACAAACTTCTTGGGCTTTTGCACTTTGTACTGCGTTGACTATATCCATCTATATTCACCTCCCAAGGAAATCCCGCCTTTTTATATATCGGAGATTCCCTTGAATAGATGTAGAATACGTGTAGGCTTTTTATTAGAGGGGGTGGAGTGTAGGTGCTCTATATGAAGTTTGCCGTACCTTTTGTTCTTTGGGCTTGGGTTTTATCCAGTACGTATGCTCGTTATGTTGTTCCCCAAGTGGCGAGTCTCTATGCCTCCCTTGAGAGATTAGAAGAGGGAAGGGGGAACTCTGCTCTTTTTCCAAAGGTTATTGTTTTTTCCATCAAGATTGTTCTTACCTTCGTCCAAATGTATGTGCTCTCTACATGGTCTGCTTATTCGGTATTGAGAACTCTTCGCTTTGTACAATCACCAGATATTAAAAAATGGATCTGTTATCTTTTGGCCTTTCTTATTTGTGAAGGAGCTTTAGGTGTGGTTGCCAGAAGAGAGGAATATCGAGGCTTCCTATCTATTGTTCACTCTGCTATGGCTATGGGGCTTTTTGTTATTTTTGCTTTCAACCCTTCTTTGATGAAAGACACATACCCATGGCTTATTCGAGCCATGGGGGTGGATTTCTGATAAGAACATGGTTGAGTCTTAGCCAAGGGAGCTACTGTGAATATAAAAATCCAGCGAGAAGCGTTTCGAGACAGTCCTCTCGCTGGATTTTTTGTGTAGTTACTTTAGTGAATCTATTGATATATTCAATATTTTTCGTGGAAAAATGTCTGAACTACGCTTTATTGTACGTATGAGAAGGTACCATTCCCTTTCCCGAAATGCTCGAAAATAATAAGTCCTATTTTGGAGCATAACTCTACCCCCATCATTCGGCTGGAGAGATCTTTAGTGAGGATCGTTACGATGACAGGTGTTTCTGTTCCATGGAAAAAAATTCCTGCATCATGCTCAGATCCAGGAAGCTCTCCTGTTTTATGAGCAAGGAAACCTTCAATGTCGTCCACATCGTTGAAGGGAATTAATGAAGGAAGCTTGGAGTTCAATTTCTGAAGGGTCATGAGTTCAAGCATTCTTTCCCTCAATGACGCTGGAAGTTTTGGGGATGTCAGCATTATTTCCAAGAGAGAAGCCATGTCTTCTGGGGTTGTGTAGTTGTCTTTCCCTTCCTTTTTCGCTTCAAAATCAAGCATTTTTCTGCCTAAGATCGTTTTATGCAGACCGAGGTCTTTTATCTCATTGTTGATCCTGTCTTTTCCCAGTCGGTCAATCACAAGATTTGCAGCAGTGTTGTCGCTTACAGATATCATTAAGAGAGCGAGGTCTTCAAGTCGCAACAGAGCTCCTTCTCTATATTTATGGAGTATCCCCCCATCGACTTTATCTTCGTTTTTAAGCACAAGTGTGTCGTCAAGAGATAACTTTCCGGAATGAGCCTCCATAAAAAGGGTCCAGAGCACAGGTAACTTGATGAGACTCGCTGAAGGGAATACCTCGCCTCCATTTACAGACATTTTAACTTTGCCCTGCACGTCTTTTATTACAACGCCGGCAGTTCCCTTGAAGGATTCGGGCGCAAGTGTTTTCTGTACTTTCTCTTGCCAGGTCATTTTACATCGCCACGATAATGGCTCGAATAACGACATAAATAACGGTACAAAGAACGATGAGCCATCCATTGCAAAGCACGGATTTAAGATCATCGGATCTGGCAAGGCCCATCTGTCCCTGCATATCTCCTTCCGGCACGGCAAAAGATGTCATTTGCGAGCCGACGAGAAGGACTACTACCCACAATGTCATGGGGATATTCAACGATTGAACTAAGGGAGCAAACATTTTGTTGATAACCTCAGCCTGAGCTACAGCCGCGCCAGGAACGCCAAATATGCCTACGAGTGTTGACAACGTTATAAAACCGACAGTGCCGCTTCGATTGACCAAAGGTTCCAACATGGTTGCAAGAGCTTGGAAGGCGCCAGTGTCTGAAATAAAAGTGATAAAGGGGTCCAAAAGAACAAAGAAGAAGAAAAGCCAAATGAGGCCCCTGGCCCCTTCGCATACAGATTCTATAATTTCTGTTATTTTGAGACGGCCAGCAATGCCTGTTAAAAGAGAAGCGAGGATCATGACAGCCACTACAAAAGTAGACCCTCCTTCTATATAAATTCCATATCCTACTGTACAGAACATTGTAACGAGGAAGGCGACAGTTGCCTGCTTTACATGAGAATTTGATCCTAAATCATGAGAGGAAGTTTTTTCCATGTCTTCCTCTGTGTATCGAACCTTCCCGAAGGTCTTTTTTTGAACTTTCGATGCCCAAAAGAACGTAACAATCCACATGATAATGGAAATTGGCAAGCCTGCATTTATGAGAACCTGGGGGTAAGAAAGCCCGGTAAACTCCATGAGAGCTACCATCGGTGGAGTGAAAGGTCCAAGAAAAAGCCCGGAAGCGCCTGCTCCATGAAGCAAAACAGCCATAGCGCTAGGTGTAACTCCAACAGAAGCTGCGATAGGAATAAGGATAGGGGCTAAAATAGCGTTTCCGCCTGCGAGAGTTCCAAGAAGGCTGACAATAAAAACGGAACAGACCATGGTGACTAAAAAGGCTTTTCGGGGGGAGTTGACATTCATCCTTCGCGTAACCATATGTACAAGTTCTTTCACAACCCCCGTTCTTTTTAGAACATGCCCCAATCCGCCGCCAAGTAAAATTATGAGTCCAATATACCCTAGGAAGGAACCGAGTCCGCCTCGAATTCCTTGCGCAATGTCCATAATCCCATGATGTCCTATTATCGCTGCTACAATAATACCAGCCGAAACGGCAAATATCTGACCAAAAGGACTGAAACACAATACGATATATACAAGAAGAGGAATAAGACCTAAAAGACTTCCATTTCCCATTATGAGAACCTCCTTTTAATCCAACGAGTGAAAACAATACGTTCCTGATTAATTCCACGCAATGTCAGGAATGGTAGTGACTCCTATCCCAAACCCTTCGCCAGGTGTAATTACAGGCCCTACAAAGTGTGCTCCGCCAAGATTCAGTAAAGAAGAACATAAAAGTGGACCGTCTATATCTATACGAGTTACATTTGATCTTGAAAGGGCGAGATGAACTGCGGCACTTGCGCTAACCTGGCCTTCTAGCATACTGCCCAGCATAACTTCGGCACCAAATATTTCCGAAATAGCGATAATTTTCATAGCATTGGCGAGTCCGCCGCATTTCATCAGCTTAATATTAACCATATCAGCAGCCTTGCTTCTGAATATTTCTAAAGCGTCTTTGGGAGACCAAATACTTTCATCAGCTACGACAGGAATGCACGTATTCGCTGTTACATGAGCCATCCCCTCCAGATCTTCTGCTTTTACAGGTTGTTCCACAAGTTCGATGTCAAAACCGGCATCTTCCATACTTCTTAGGATGCGGACTGCTTCTGAAGGCTGCCATCCTTGATTGGCATCAATACGTACTTTAACTTCACAACCTACAGCTTCCCGTATTGCTCGTATGCGCTCGAAATCTTTTCCTGTTTCTTTCCCTACTTTAATTTTAAGAACTCTATACCCTAGATCCACGGCATTAATAGCATCTTTTGCCATTTCATCGGGATCGTTTACGCTTATTGTAATATCAGTTTCGATATACTCTCTGTGACCTCCCAGAAGTCGGTATAGTGGAGCTTTGAGGCTTTTTCCCCATATATCGAAAAGTGCCATATCCAACGCTGCTTTTGCGCTCGTGTTCCCGACGATAGATTCTTGTAAAACCTTTAAGTTCCCTTCAAGATCATCCCCGTCTCTTCCTATAAGAGAAGGACGAATATGATCCTCGATAGCACCTAAAATAGCACCGCTAGTATCTCCCGTAATCTTTCCGGTAGGAGGTGCTTCTCCAAAACCTACTACGTCAGAATCTGTTTCTATCTTTATCACTACATCAGCAATAGAATCTACAGTACGAACAGCGGTTTTAAAAGGTTTTTTAAGCGTGAGAGACATGATTCCTGTTTGAATAGACGTGATTTTCATATATCTCGCTCCGATCTTTCTCTTAATAGATTATTCTTCTTTGCGAGCCCCACATAGAGTCGTGGCATTCCTTTAACACGTTTTTATCCCATATTGAAAACTCCCTATATATTATTTATATCAATTCTCATCCCCCCCTTTTTTCAAGAACAAAAAAGCAGGCATCTCCCACTACAAAGAGGGAAACACCTGCTGGATTTCATCTTCAATGCTGACCGTGTTTTTCGGTCAGGCCGATAGACGAAGCAGCTTATTTATTTTCTGAGATAGGGCTAATCCAAAAACAACTTGTTAAGTTGGATCTATATCAACAATAAAAGTATATCTATTATTAAAAATTTTTCAAGCTATAAAAATCATCAGAAAATCCCGTCCAGGTTGCTATCCTTTATGTAAAATTTCAAGAAGGGCTTTTGTGAAAAAAGGCAGATCTGCTGGTTTTCTACTTGTGATGATTCGATCAGAAATAACAACCTGTTCGTCTACCCACTGGGCCCCAGCGGCCTTCATGTCATCTTTGATGCTTGGAAAAGATGTAACTTTTTTCCCTTGGAGTATTCCTGCGGAAACGAGCAAGCTCCCTCCATGGCAAATGCTTGCGATAATACCACCAGCCTTATAAATTTCATGAACAAGAGCAACAATGTCTGCTGACATCCTCAGCTTATCAGGGGCCCATCCGCCAGGTATTACAAGAGCTTTGGGCATATTGTCCATAATTGTTTGGGCTGTGTATGTAACATCAACAGTAGTTCCATATTTCCCTGTATAGCGATGAGGAGCTACAGGCGCTACGGCAATAGGAGCGTACCCTTCCTCTACGAGTCGATAAAAAGGGTACCAGTACTCTAGATCGTTAAAACCATCTTCTACAAGTATGACTACTCCTTTTCCGGCCAATTTTGTTCTCTCCTTTCCTCTTTTCTATATGTTACAATTTTTACATCTATTATACCGTTTCGCTTCAGAGGAGTGATGGGGTAAAAATGATCATTGATCCTCATCCGGAAGGACCTATTGGAAAAATTTTTGAACAATTTTGGGATTCCATGGGCAGAAGTCCATCTCCTCCTCTTTTGATGAGTGACTATGATGGTACTTTAGCTCCTTTTGTGATGGAACGGGAGAAAGCCTTTCCTTGGCCTGGAATGACAGCATGTATTTCTCGCATAGTGGAGGCTGGTGGCATCGTTGTTTTGATATCTGGGCGAGATGCGAAGGACGTAGGGAGACTTTCTGGCCTTGTAGGGAAAGTTGAAATATGGGGAAATTATGGCAGAGAGCGTGTATTCCCTGATGGTACAGTATTTCAGATACCCCTTGATCCTTCTCAAAAAGAGGGTTTAGAGACGGCCGTTAAAATAGTTGAACAAGAGGGTATCTTGCATTGGATCGAAAAGAAAGAAATGTCTGTAGCTCTTCATTGGCGAGGAAGGGACTGTCGGTTTTATGCGAGGCAGATTGAAAATATTTGTCTAGGTTGGGAAAGTATATGCCGACGCTTTCGTCTCGTTATTTCTCCTTTTTGTGGAGGAATAGAAGTTACTGGTCCAGATATCCACAAAGGAGTGGTGGTGAAAGCTCTTTTAGAGGAGCATCCGAGCTCCGTCTCCGCTTATCTTGGAGACGATGTTTCCGATGAAAAAGCTTTTGCCGCAATGAGAGGGAAGGGGCTTTCTGTTCTTGTAACAGCAGAGGAGAGGGAAACCGAAGCCCTTGTACAGCTATCTCCACCTGGCGAAGTAACGAGCTTCCTTAACAGATGGTGTGCTTGTCTGGCAAGGAGAAGGGGGGCTAGCTATGGATAAATGGGTGGGGAAACGCGTAGTTGTAGTTTCAAACCGTTTGCCCGTTGTTTTGAGGAAAAACAGAGAAGAGTGGGTAGTAGATCCTGGCGCTGGAGGGCTTGTAACAGCCCTTTCTCCAGTATTGAGAAGCCAAGGGGGTCTATGGATAGGTTGGACAGGTTGTAAAGAAGAGATCGGATCTGAGAAGTTGCGGCATATTTTAGAGCCAGTCTCTCGTCGATCTGGTTTTCAGATAATAGGGGTACAGCTTGAAGAATTGGAAATAGAAGGATATTACCACGGTTTTTCCAATTCGGTGTTATGGCCCCTTTTCCATGATTTAGAGACAAAATGTTCTTTTTCCCCCCATTTTTGGGAGTTGTACCTCCAAGTTAATCATAAATTTGCTAAAATTGTTGCTGAAAATACTCGACCTGAAGATCTTATATGGGTCAATGATTATCAGCTTATTCCTTTAGCTGAAAGTTTCAAGAAAATAGGGGTTAAACGGCAATGTGTTTTCTTTTTACATATTCCGTTCCCTCCTCCGGATGTATTTATGAAACTCCCATGGCGAGTAGCGATAATGGAAGAATTACAACAATATACTTTCCTTTGTTTTCAAACTCACCGGGATCGTAAGAACTTTATCAACTCTATGAAGATTCTCTATCCGTCGAGTCATATAGAAGGTCGTGGTATGCTTGTTTCCCTTAATACAGGTATACATCAAATGAAAATAGGTAATCTACCAGCAAGTATCGACTATAAGGCTTTTTGCGACTTAAGTAAAAGAAAAAAAGTTGTAGATAGAGCTCTGAAAGTTCGGCAGGCCGCAGGGGGAAGGCACCTCTTTCTTGGCGTCGATAGATTAGATTACACAAAAGGTGTTCCAGAAAAACTTCGGGCATTTTCCCGGGCTCTTGAGAAATATAGTACGTTGCAGGATAAAATTATGCTTTTACAGGTGTTGGTCCCTAGCCGAGAAGGCATATACGAATATCGGAGCCTCCGAGAAGAAATAGAAGAACTGGTTCGCGTTGTTAATAGGCGTTTTTCTACAGATATATGGACCCCCATTACGTATCAGTATACATCCGTTTCCCAAGAGGAGTTAGCAGCTTTATATCATGCTACAGATACGGCTCTCGTTACTTCTTTGAAAGACGGCATGAATCTCGTGTGTAAAGAATATTGTGCTTGCCATTCCAGTAATGGAGGATCCCTTATATTAAGTGAATTTGCGGGGGCGGCTTGTCAGATGAGAAAAGGAGCTCTTCTGGTGAATCCTTACGACGTAGAAGGTGTGGCCGATACCATCCATTACGCAGTGATTATGAGCCTATGCGAGAGAAAATCGCGCATGACAATTTTGAAAAATAATCTTAGAAAACATGATGTATACTGGTGGGGAGAGAAGTTTTTGCTTGGTGCATTGGGGGATTTTTAAGCGTAGATGAAGTGAGGGTGGTGAAATAGAATGAGAATCAGGGATAGCGAGGCGATTCGTGCCATTTTAGGGCGTCGAAGCATTCGTCGTTTTGAGGAGAGGCTGGTAGAAAAAGAAAAAATAGAGCTTCTTGTTGAATGTGGATGTGCGGCTCCCAGTGCGGCTAATAGCCGTGCTCGTCACTTCGTGGTAGTAACGGACAGAGAGCTTCTTAATCGACTGGCAGAGGATCATCCCTACGGCAAAATGCTCTTTGAAGCTCCTTTGGCTATAGTTGTATGCGGAGACCCCGAAAAAAGTGATTTTGCTCATCGATACTGGGAAGAGGATTGCTCCGCTGCCATGCAGAATATTCTCGTTGCAGCCCATGCCATTGGTCTTGATGGAGTATGGCTTGGTGTTCGTCATGCTCCTGGCAAGGAGGAATCTATTCGAAAAATTTTATCAATACCCAATCACATAGCCGTGTTAGGTATTGCGGCTTTGGGGTATGGTAAAGAAAAAAAAGAACCTCATCAAGGGATAGATCAGGGCGCTTTGCATATGGAACGGTGGTAGACATTTTTATCATCGATAAAGGAGTTGGTTGACTATGGAGAGAAGAGAGCATCCCGTTATTCAAAATATTTTAGGCCGTCGGAGCATTCGTAAGTTTACATTGACTCCTACAGAGCCTGACGTTGTCCATATCCTTCTTGAGTGTGCTTTTGCGGCTCCAAGTGCTCATAACAGGAGACCGTGTCGATTTATAGTGATACAGAGAAGGGAAATATTAGACCAGTTGTCGATTGCTCATGATTCAGGGAAAATGTTGGCAGAAGCACCCCTTGCTATTGCAGTTTGCGCCGATACGTCTCTCTATCCGGAAGGGGATACAGCTTGGATAGAAGATGGAGCGGCAGCGTTGGAGAACATATTATTAGCAGCCAGAGCATTAGGTCTTGAGGGTGTCTGGTTAAAAATTATGGGACGACATCCCCGGGAAGAGCGAGTTTGTCCTATTTTGAAGGTGCCCGCTCATATAAAAGTGATCGGAATCGCAGCCCTCGGATATCCAGCAGAAGAAAAAGCACCTCATTACGGAATAGATAATAATGCAGTTTATAAAGATTGCTGGGGAGGCGAAAAGTAAATTTTCGGCATGCAAATCCTAAAGAGGAGCAGAGCTTCTTCTTTTTCATTTTTCGCCATGCTGTTGAGACGTGTTAAAATGTTGTAGTTTGTCATTTATGTTTATAAGCTCTTTTAAAAGGAACTTTATTTGGAGGTAAGAAGTATATGGATGAGAGAAAAGGTGAGCCCCTATTTGGGAAAGTAATCCCTCTCCCCTTAGTGGAAGAAATTAAACATAGCTATCTTGATTATGCCATGAGTGTCATAGTGGGGAGGGCTCTTCCTGACGCCCGGGACGGGCTTAAACCTGTTCAAAGAAGGATCCTTTATGCAATGATGGAACTCGGCCTTCGCCATTCCTCATCGTATAAGAAATCTGCTCGTGTGGTTGGAGAAACCATGGGTAAGTATCATCCTCATGGAGATGCTGCTATTTATGAAACCATGGTGCGTATGGCTCAGGATTTCAGTATGCGCTATCGCCTTGTGGATGGACAGGGTAACTTTGGTTCCATCGATGGAGATCCAGCAGCTGCTATGCGATATACTGAAGCGCGGCTTTATGAAATCGGAGAGCTTATGCTTGCGGACATCGATGAAAACACGGTAGACTGGGGACCAAATTTCGATGAATCCCTACAGGAACCCCTCTATTTGCCGGCCATGCTCCCCAACTTGCTTATTAATGGTAGCTCGGGAATAGCAGTAGGTATGGCAACGAACATCCCTCCTCATAATCTGAGTGAAGTTATAGATGCCCTTGAGTATCTTATCGACACAGATCCGGAAAATGTAGATCTTGGAGAAATTTTGCTTCGTATGCCAGGCCCTGACTTCCCTACGGGTGGAGTTATTCTGGGGAGAGAAGGCATTATTGAAGCCTATCAAACTGGGCGCGGCAAGCTGATTACGCGCGGTAAAACAGAGGTGGAGGAGGGGAAACGAGGAAAAACATCTGTAGTAATTACCGAGATCCCCTATATGGTCAATAAGACCAATCTCATCGAAACTATCGCCAAAAACGTTCAGGATAAGCATATAGATGGGATAACAGATATTCGGGATGAATCTGACAGAGAAGGGCTTCGCATTGTTTTGGAGATCAACAAAGATACTGACCCGAACTTGGTCTTGCGGCAGCTCTATCGTCGGACTCAGCTTCAGAGTACTTTCGGAGTAATTAATCTAGCCTTAGTAGACGGGCATCCTCGGGAGCTTCCGATTATAGAAATGCTCTCTATTTTCCTTAATCATAGACGCAACGTCGTTAGAAGAAGAACTCAATTCCGTCTCGAAAAGGCTCAGGCCAGGGCACATATCGTGGAAGGCCTAGTGAAGGCCCTTGATATTATTGATGAAGTTATTGCTCTCATAAGGGGCTCTAAAACTACAGATGAGGCGAGGAAGGGACTTATAGAAAAGCTAGGTTTTTCAGAGCTTCAGGCCCAGGCAATTCTTGATATGCGCCTTCAGAGGCTTACAGGGTTAGAGCGAGAGAAACTTGAAACGGAGTTAGCGCAGCTTCTTTCTGATATAGAGAGATTCCAGTCTATTTTAGGGAACCCTAAAATCCTAGACGCAGTAATAAAAGAAGAGCTTCTTGATCTTAAGAAGCGCTTTGGAGATGAAAGAAAGACTGAAATTATCGAAGCATTCGAGGAGCTTTCTTTAGAGGATCTAATTCCTGAAAGTGACATCGTTGTAGTTCTTTCTCAGGATGGATACCTGAAAAGGAAAGATCTTGAAGAATACTCCCTCCAAGGGCGGGGAGGGAAAGGCAGAAAGGGAGCGACTCTTCAGGAAGAAGATGAAATAGCCTTAGTGGCCGTAACGGAAACTCATCAAGATATTTATCTCTTTACCTCCATGGGGAGGGTTTTTGCCCTTCGAGGCTATATGATTCCCGAGTCGAAGAGTGGGCGCGGGAAGATGGTAAACCGCTTTATTGCTCTTGAAGAGGGAGAACGTGTAGTGGCCATGCATGGACGTGCGGTGGAAGGAGCGCAGTATGCCTTTTTTATCACCAAAAAAGGCACGGCAAAACGTCTGGATCTCAGTGAACTCAAAAACTTGACACGGGCAGGACGAAGAGTGTTGGGGTTGGATGAGGGAGATGAGATAGCCCAGATAGTCCTCACTTCCGGCGAAGATCATTTGCTGATTGTTACGGCTCAGGGTCAGGCACTTCGAGTTGAGGAGAGTGAGTTTCGCCCGATGGGAAGAGCTGCTCGGGGCGTGAGAGGCATCCGACTTGCGAAAGGCGATTATGTCATTGGTTGCGATAGGGTTTTTGATAATCGCTGGCCCTTGCTTTTGAGTGAAAAGGGTGTTGGAAAACGTACGCACTACGACGAGTTTATGCTTCGACATCGGGGCGGCCTTGGCGTTAAGGTTATGAATCTCTCTGAAAAGACAGGGCTCATTGTAGGATGTTGGAGCGTTGCTGAAGAGGATGAGATTATTGCTATTACTAGCCGCGGTCGGATGATTCGTCTTGCTGTGGCAGAGACGCCGGTTTTAGGTCGAACCGCGAGAGGAAGCATTATGGTGAGACTTGACGAAGGAGATACAGTAGCAGATGCGAGTGTTGTTTCTACTACGGAAGATGGGGATACTTCTATATGATCGCTCGTGACGGTTGGCCCACTATAACTTTTGCCGCTCTCTTAACAGGAGCCAGTTTTATGATATCTCCGTGGATGGCTGGAATAATGGGAGGGGTTCTGGCTTTGATGGTGTGGTTTTATAGAGACCCGGAACGAACTCTTCCAGAAGAAAAAGAGGGATGGGTGTCTCCGGCAGATGGCAAAGTAGTGGAGATAGAAGAGGCTTTTCATCCCTATACGGGATCGGTCTTAAAGATAGGTATTTTTATGTCCCCTTTAGATGTACATGTAAACAGAGTACCTCAAAAGGGAACAGTAGATTATTTAGAATATGTTCCTGGTAAAAAGTGGATGGCTTTCGCTCCGAAGGCTTCAGAAGAAAATGAGCGCATGTATATTGGTCTCCATACAGACCGGGGGCCAGTGCTTTTAGTTCAAATCGCCGGTTTTTTGGCACGTCGCATTGTTTGTCGTCTTGAAAAAGGGCAGCACTTAGTTCGAGGAGAACGTTTCGGGATGATTAAGTTAGGGTCTAAAGTTGACGTATACCTGCCCAAGAGTGTAAAGTCGTCTGTATATATCGGCCAGAAAGTAAAGGCTGGTAAATCTGTTTTGGGAGTGACGGCGAAAAATGAAAATGATTAAAAAACGGCATCTTTCTTTTCGCGAAATAGCCCCTAATATGGTCACGAGTGGAAATTTACTCTGTGGCATGCTGTCACTGATTCTTTCTTTTCACGGGAAATATGTCCCAGCTGCGTGGTTGGTTTTTTTTGCAGTGTTCTTCGATTTTATGGATGGACGCGTCGCCAGAAGTCTTGGGGGCGGAAGTCAGTTTGGAATGGAATTTGATAGCTTGGCTGATGTTGTGAGCTTCGGAGTAGCACCTGCGTTTCTGATGTATGTTACGTCTCTTCAGGGCTTTGCAGGCGTCACGGGGGGGCTTGCTGTTTGCTTTTTTGCTCTCTGCGGAGCTCTTCGACTCGCTCGTTTTAATGTGGTTCATGTTCCTGGCCCTTTTCAGGGACTTCCCATTCCAGCGGGAGGACTTTTTCTCGCTTCTTTTGTGATTGCTGGTTTTTCTCTTCCTTCTTATGTGGCAGCGGCTTTGGCGGTAACTACTGGTGTGCTTATGATTTCGAGTGTTCCTTACGGGAATTTAAAGGGGCTTCGTAAAGGGAACAGCAATAAGAAAAAGTTTTTCTTTTTAGGTTTTGTTGCTTTGGCTCTTATTGTAACTCTCCATACCTCAGCCCCTCTGGCGGCTATTTCTATTTATGTCGTGAGCGGGTTGCTTCATTTTGATTGGGGAAAGTGGCTCTCTTTACAGGAGGAAGATCCATTGAAGGAGAGAGTATAGGCGAAGGGTAAAAACAGACGTAAAAGTATGCTTTTTCTACAGGGGAGCTCACATGGAGCTGAGAGGAAAGCCGGCGTGCTTTCGACCCTTACCACCTGATCCGGATAATGCTGGCGCAGGGAGCTTTTATAAGGAGGAGTTCGCCGTTGCGGGCGGGGCTCCTCTTTTATTTTTTGGGAGGTGCTCTTTTTGGTATTGTATCGTGGTAACGCACTTACTATTGCAGGTAGCGACTCAGGGGGTGGAGCTGGAATTCAGGCAGATTTGAAAACTTTTGCAGCTCTCCATGTTTTTGGCATGTCTGTTATCACAGCGGTAACGGCGCAAAATAGCCTTACGGTTACCGATATCTTCAATCTTCCAGAGGAAAATGTAGAGGCGCAGTTGAAGGCAGTCCTTTCTGACTTTACTGTAAACGCTCTCAAGACGGGGATGCTCAGTCGAAAAGAGATTATTGGTGTAACATGTGAAGCTCTAAAAAACTATCAAATTTCAAACGTTGTAGTTGATCCCGTTATGATTTCTCAAAGTGGGGTGACCCTTATTGCCGAAGAGGCAGTTGCGGCTATGCAAGAACAGCTTCTTCCTCTTGCTTTGCTTGTAACCCCCAATATGCCGGAAGCAGCCAAGTTAAGCGGCATAGACGTCAATACTAGAGAGGATATGGGAAGAGCTGCAAGGATTATCGCGGGACTCGGTCCGAAAGCAGTGCTTGTAAAGGGTGGTCATATGGAAGAAGATGAGGCAGGAGAGACAGTTGTAGATGTGCTTTTCAATGAAGGGAAGATTACAGTTTTTGAAGATTCTCGAATCAATACCCAGAATACGCACGGTACAGGCTGTACTTTGAGCGCTGCTATTGCTGCTGAATTGGCTGCGGGACGAGACCTTCTCGAAGCTGTTTCTTTAGGGCGACAGTATTTACGTCTGGCTTTAAGCCATAGTTTTAAACCAGGTCATGGGTGGGGACCTTTAGGTCACGCTGTAAGGCCTTCTTGGGTTGTCGATTCGCATGATACGGAGTGATTCTAGGTATTCGATTTCAGAACTGATGTCTGTCTGGTCGGATCTAAAAAAGAAAAAACCATTAGTCTACCAGCTGAGCAATATGGTAGCAGCATCTCTTCAGGCTAACGTTTGTTTGGCTTCCGGAGCTTCTTCAGTCATGTCTTTATGCAGAGATGAAGCAGGCATCTTTGCAGCTCAAGCTGATAGCATTCTTATGAACGTGGGAACGCCCACATCAGAAAGCCTTATGGCGGCAGAAGCAGTCCTTGTGGCCTTATCTCAAACTCCCGAGCATAAGGCTTTGATCCTCGATCCAGTAGGTTATGGGGCTACTGACGTGCGAAGGGATTTTGTCCATCGTATTTTAGAGAGTGGGCATGTCTCTATAGTGAAGGGCAATAGTGGAGAAATGTGTCTTTTAGGTGGGGAAAAGGGCGTTGTTCGAGGAATAGATGGGGCAGCTCAAGGGGATGTGAAAAAAGCGCTCTCTCGCATATCTGAACAATATAATGTAGTTGCCGTAGCTACTGGTGAGATAGATGTTATCGTTTATGGGGAAAACACTTTTTCGGTTAAGGGCGGGAGCCATTGGTTGCCAGAGATAACGGGCAGTGGTTGTTCTGTAGGAACGATCATTGCTGGGTGTGCTGCTGTAACGCAAGATCCTCTTCTTGCCAGTTTGACTGGACTTATAGCTGTTTCCATAGCCTCGGAACGTGCAGAAAAAGTGGAGTGGGTACGAGGCCCCGGTTCCTTTGGCTGTGCTTTTATAGATGAGATATACCGTCTATCTCCTCCTGATTTCTTCAACGCAGAGAGTCGATGGGAAGAGAGGAAGGAGAGGTGTTTATGAAAAACATAATGGAAATGCTGAAGCTTTATGTCATTCCAGATAGAAAGATTGGAGCCCCTTTTTCTCTGGAAGAACAGACAGAAGCAGCTCTTCGTGGAGGTGCCACCTTAATTCAACTGCGAGATAAAGAAATGGAAGGACGTTGTCTTTTTGAAGAGGCGCAGTCTCTTAGAAAAATATGTCATTGTTATGGTGCCCCTCTCATTATTAATGACCGTGTTGATGTGGCTTTAGCAGTTGGGGCAGATGGGGTTCACCTCGGTCAGGACGATCTTCCCCTTGAAGCGGTAAAAACCTTTGTTCCCGACTCCTTTATAGTGGGAGTTTCAGCTCATACAGTGGAAGAGGCGGAACAGGCTCTGGCCCTGGGTGCTTCCTACATTGGCATAGGCGCGGCCTATCCTACAGGAAGTAAAGTGGATGCGAAGGTGGTGGGTCCCTCCCGTATTCGAGAGATTATGAGAAAGGTTCCCATTCCGGCGGTAGCCATTGGAGGCATTACTATAGATAAAATTCCCGAAATAATGACGACTGGAGTTCAGGGGGTGGCCCTTATTTCAGCAGTAATAGGAGCCCCAAATATTCAGGCTGAGGCTCAAAAGATAATGTCTTTAATAGAAAAGAAATGAAGAGAGAGGGTGTTTCAAAACACCCTCTCTCTTTCAATTTTAATTCATTTTCCCCTAACAGACAGAGACGTTTTCTTAACTGTTTGTTAGACTTCATTTTCTGCTGTTGTTTCTCCCTATAGATAGAAATTTTTAAATAGCCCCATTCGTTTTGTTAAAACCACAAGCCCATATCCCAACAAAGCGCCAGGGATACTGCTAGCGAGAAAGGCCATCTGGAGTCCTCCCAGAGCTGGAGTTTTTTCTATAGCAGGGCCTATGACCAGTGCCGAAAGAGTGGCTCCTATAGGTCCTGTCCCCAAGGGCTCTGCTAAAGCTGCCCAATCTTTTTTGAAGAGGCGATAGGTAAAACCCACCATTAGAGCGCCTGGAATGCTTCCGGGAAAGGCAAAAAGGCTTCCTGTCCCCATCATATTTCGAATGAAGCTCGTTACAAAAGCAATGGAAGCAGCCCACCAAGGACCAAGCAATATGCCAGAAAAAGCGTTAATAGTATGTTGAAAAGGAAAACATTTAGTGGGTCCGAAGGGAATATATACTCCAGAGAGCAGTACTCCTGCTGCAGCAAGAAGACCTGCTACAGTGAGCTTTTTTATATGCCTTTCTGTTGTTGTAAGGGGGGCACTATTTCCTGTTCCACAGGATGTCATACACGTTCACTTCCTTTCCGATCATTCCAATAGACAAGGCGAAATTAGCAAATTCTTGCCACTTCTCTTTGTCAAAAGATTGGTTTTCCGCAAAGAGGTGGAGAGTTTTCTCTAGAGCAGCGGATTCTAGTTTCTCTTCAGCTTCAGGTACAGCCTTTAAATACAGGTCCAACGATTCTTGGGGAGTTCTGCGTGTTTCCTCTATTGCTTCCTGAAGAGCCTGGCAAAAAGTGGCAATAGCTTTTTCTCGATTTTGAAGGTTTTTTTCTCCAGAGATGAAAACGAGTTCGTCATAGTCAGGTATACCGTATTTTTCAAGTTCGAAGTAGCCTGCTTTGTATCCATGTTGTTCCAGTTCTACGACTTCATAATTCTTATATGGCCCCATAACGGCATCTACTTTCCCTGTGGTGAGAGAAGGCAATATGGAAAACCCCACATTGATGAGCTTGTAGTTTTTTACGTTGTTTTTCCGGGCAAATCCATCTGTAAGAAAATCCATCATTCCTGGGACGGTATAACCGATATTCTTCCCTTCAAGATCTGATGGTTCCCTTATATCTTTATCATCTATAAAAAGAAGAGTAGACAGAGGGTGGCCAATAAGTCGTCCAACAACCTTTATAGGTATTCCTTCTGATGCTGCCATGATAGCCTGAGGTTCATAAGCTATAGCTAAATCTACGTGACCAGAGGCAGCTAGTTTAAGAGGATCTGCAGTTTCTGCAGGAGAAAGGATGGATATATCGAGCCCGTATTTATCAAAAATGCCTTTTTCTTGGGCAACAAAAAGGGGGAGATGATCAATATTAGGGAACCAATCAAGCATAAGGGAAAGCTT
The DNA here is from genome assembly GCF_000526395.1 of Aminobacterium mobile DSM 12262. Taxonomy (NCBI): domain Bacteria; kingdom Thermotogati; phylum Synergistota; class Synergistia; order Synergistales; family Aminobacteriaceae; genus Aminobacterium; species Aminobacterium mobile. The sequence goes on from NZ_JAFZ01000003.1 coordinate 148,595, forward strand.
TTCTGCTCCCCATAGCGGAGAAACTATAGTCATAAGACATGCACAAACAATAAAAATAGGTGTTATCTGCCTTTTCATATGTGTCCCTTCTTTCTTAAAATTTATCGATTCCACGTAATAACTTTTTTATTTAAAAAGCTAACAATGCTCCAGAGGGATATCCCTATAATAGTAAGCCAGAGTATGGCAGCAAAAACCATATCGACCCGAAGGCGAGCATTCCATTGGATCATAAGATAGCCAAGCCCACTTTGGGCCCCTACCCATTCCCCAATAACGGCGCCAATAGTGGCAACGGAAACTCCTACTTTAAGGCCGGCAAAAAAGTAGGGTAAAGCCCAGGGCCAGTAGAGATAACGAAGCCTTTTGGGAAAAGATGCTCCCATAAGGGTAAAGAGTTTATCGTAGTCTGAGTCGCAACTCTTAAACCCTTCCAGCAAGTTGACAGTTATAGGAAAGAAGATAATGAGGGCTGCCATACAGACTTTGCTCCAGATTCCGTATCCTAGCCAAATTATCAGTAGAGGCGCTAAAGCGAAGACAGGTATAGCTTGAGAAGCTATCAAGAGGGGGGAGAGAGCTTGTTCCACCAAAGGTGAGGCAAACATGAGTATGGACATGGGAATAGCCACGATGACTGAGAGGGCAACTCCTAAAAGGATTTCGAAACACGTGATTAGTGCGTGATGAGCTAAAAGTGGAGCCTGAAAAATAGCTACGGAGACAATACGCGACGGGGCTGGAAGTATAAAGGCAGGAATCTGGATAGTTCTGCAGAGAACCTCCCATATTCCTATTAGCAGGAAGAGTAATACACATGAAGCGATTCGACCTTTCATTGTATTCCTCCTGCTTCCAACTCATTGAGAATGCGACATCTCAATGTCTCTATAGATGGGGCCATCGAATCACAGAGAGTAGGACGACATATGTGAATAGTATCTTGAACTCTCATGGGGCTGGCAGTGAGAACAATAATGTCATCGGCGAGAGCAAGAGCTTCATCTATATCGTGAGATATCATCAATACTGTTTTCCCATATTGATTCTTGAGCATGGCTAAATAAGTTTGGAGACCACGTCTTGTGATAGCATCCAGAGCAGAAAGAGGCTCGTCTAAAAGAACTATTTCCCTTTCGAACATAAGGGTTCGAATAAGAGCGCATCTTTGTCTCATCCCTCCTGATACAGATTGAGGAAGATACAATTCAAAACCCCCTAACCCAAAGTGCGAGAAAAGCTCATGGGCTCTTTGATGTTCAGTAGGACCCTTTTTGCCAGCGAGCAAAGAGGGAAGCAGAGCATTTTCCAAGAGGGAGAGCCAGGGAAGGAGTAGGTCTTTTTGTTGCATATAGGCTGCTTTAGTGCCAAGATGAGTAAGCTGTTCCCCTTCCCACTCTATAGAGCCACTGTCGCGAGGAAGTATCCCTGTCAATATGTCAAAAAGAGTAGTTTTCCCGCACCCTGATGGCCCGATGAGGACTGAGAAACTCTTTTGAGGCAAAACCATATTGAACCCTTCTATAACAGAAAGGTTGTTAAAGCGTTTATTCAGGTTTTGTATGCGAAGCATTTGTCACTGGTTAATATGCGAGAGCCTTTTCCAAACCATATAAGTTACGAGAATGCTCAACGCCAAATTAGGTACCATATAACTGCTGTTATAAACGATTGAATAGAGCCAGACATTTGTCCCTTCAGGGGCATAACTCCCGAAAAAAACGACTCCCGAAAGCACGTGACAGATAAGGCGACCACAACTTCCTAACGTTAAACCAGCCCACAGCGGTTTACGTATAAGTGCGGCAATACCTAATACCCCAAAAGCTAATGGATAGTCAAGAAGAGCTTGAATTGGATGCACCACATATCCACCAAGCAGAAGTTGAACTAATCCAGCTACAAAACCTGCTCCTACTCCCCATTTAACGCCGTGACGAAGCGCAAAAAGCAACAACGGGATATTTTCCAGTGTCACCGATCCCCCTTGAGGCATTCGCCATAGCTTTAAATGAGAAAAAGCTACAGTCATGGCTACTGCCAAGGCTCCTTCAACCAATACTCGAGTTTTAGTACGCATGAACTTTTCCTCCTTGTGTGTCTGCCGGAGGAAGGAAGGGAGTAACTTGTCGGAATATTTCTCTAGACTTCCCTTCGCCGGCATGACCCGGATCAGGTTCTAGGGGTCGAGACCTCTCGTCTCCTCTCAGCCGGTTTACGCCGACTCCCCCAGTACTTTATTATCTTCATTTTGACCCTAGAAAGTGGCTTTGTCAAATCAGGAAGAGAAAAACAATATAATATATAATAAAAAAACGATAGAGATTTTTCAGGGTGAGAGCTTTGATACCAGTTTCTTAAAAGGATGTAAAAAAGCAAATGTGATGAGGCATGTTTCTCTTGCTTTTAATTGAGGCGAAAGAGGTGTGTGATGTCTAGAGAAACTCTATTTGCAGAAGGAAGCTTTGGTGATAAAAAAGTTTCCCTAAATTATGTTCCGTCGAAGGTCCCATCTCGCCAAGTGTTGATCCTTTTTCATGGGGTTCATGGATGTGCTTCTCTTCAAGAAGGAAATAAATATGCTGTCCTTGCGAATATGCTCTCTTCATTGGATATTTCTATTTATTTGACAGAAACGAGTCGTATTCGTCACGATAGAGAGACTTTCGGAGAAAACAGAGACCAATGGGCTATTGCAGCTTTTTCGGGAAAAACATATGCAATGGATCTTTTCGATGCATGTTCAGCTTTTCAATTTGTGGAAAGGCGACATCCTGAAGCAGAAATATATCTTTGGGGGTTTTCCTTAGGGGGACTTCATTCCATTATGATAGCAGGGGATGGGTACATATCGATGCTGCAAGGCTCGAATATGCATGCTCCTCTTTTACAAAAGAAACCTTCAGGCCTTATCCTTTCCGGAAGTGGCGACGGAATAAGAGTCGACAAAGCGAAAGAAGCATTTAAACTTCCTATTTTGGACACAGTAGGAAGTCAGCAAAAACTGCTTTATTCTGCTTCTCATATTGACCGAGGATGGGCTGTTTGTTTCTATGGGGATGAAGACTTGACTTTCAGCGAGAGAGCATGTCGTCGCCTTTGCGGGGCTATTGCTGTACGGGATAAAGAGTTCATTATTATTCCAGGGGCAGATCATTCTTTTAGAAAGCTTCATGGGATCCCTTCTATTAAACCGTTGCAGATGATGACGTCTCATATTGCCAAACGCTTTTCAACTCCATATCAATTTCCCCATGGCCAGGGTAAATGAAGTTCGAATATGTGCTCTAACGTAGGTGCGGCTAAAAGCGCAATGATTCCTCCCAGAGCAAGGAAGGGGACAAAAGGGATCGGTTGCTTTTTATGAACTTTACGGGCTAAAAGTAAAAACGAAGCAATGAGTCCACCGCAAAAAAATCCAATATAAAGAGAACAGAGAGTGAGCTTTGTACCTAATCCCATGCCAATTCCTCCCATGAGCTTAATATCCCCTTGCCCGACGCCCCCTTTGCTGAACAATCGGATTGCTCCCATTATACCTACACCTATACCTGCTCCCAATATGCCGTCGATGAAGGCCGTCTTGCCTCCTAGAATACGTATTGCAAAAGCTGAAAGAGCCATGAGGAAAGGAATAACATCAAATACATATCCGCTATATAGATCGGTGAGAGCGGTGAAAAAAAGGCATGATCCTATTAAAAAGGCCAATAAAAGAGAGAGAGAAAAATGCCAAACTAAATAGAACCCAGTCATCATGATTAAAAAGATTCCTCCAGAAATCAACGGCCGGGAAAAAAAATGTTGAATTCCCAGAGTTTCTTCAAGACGCACGTTTTGTGTTATGTTTTGAGCTTTATGTTCAAGAAAAACGCCACAAGAAAAAGAGAACACAAGAAAAAGAATCATAAATAGTAAATTCATTTTGCCTCCACATATAAGTTCTTTTTAAATAATTGGAAATAGTGCCTATATATCGTTTATAATATTATCATTATCGACCCTAAAGGGGGGATAGCTATGAAAAAAATACTTGTTGCTGTGGATTTAAGCAAGGTTTCGGAGGAAGTTTTTGCTTATGGTTGTTCTTTAGCCCTCCGTCTTGGTGTTCATGCGACATTTATTCACGTCATGCCTCACCCTACCTTATGGAAGGGATATGAACCATGGTTGCCTCCTGAAATTGATATGGAAATCTCAGAGATAGCCAAGAAAAAACTTGAATATTATTTCAAGAAGGCAAAGGAGAAGCTTCCAGAACTTGCAAATGTTGATCTTGATATGGTGGTGAAAGAAGGGAGCCCTTCTGATGTTATTATTGACTTTGCAAAGCAGGGAGATTACAACTTAATTGTGATAGGGTACCGAGGGCAAAGCACCATCGAAAGGCTTGTAGTAGGAAGCACGGCTGCCAATGTGGCTCGCTATGCTCATTGTTCCGTGCTTATTTATCGTCCTGGCCTTGAAATTTTCTAGAGAAGCGGGGGTACCCCCGCTTCTTCTTTTCCTAAGGTTTCCTTCCCTTTTCTCCGTATCGTTCCTGACCATATGTTCGTGTTGTCTCTGTCGATGTGGAGCGACGTTTCCCTTCGTCTAGGTTTTTTTGAAATTCTTTCAAAAGTCGCTCTCTTTTTTTCTGTTCTTCTTCCTCAGAGCTAACATTACGTTCAATGTATTTCAGATCGATGAGCGCTTGAATATAACGAATATCTACCCCAACTTCTTCAGCAAGTTCTTCAGCATTGTACTCTTGAGAGGCATGATCCCTCAAAAATTCCCTGACGCGAGGATAGAGGTCATCAAGCTCTTCAAGGCACTGGGGGCAGACTTTTCCGCTATTGGAAGTGAACACCTTTCCACACAGCTTACATGTTATAAGATGCACGGAACGATTTCCCCCTTTTCTTTTTATTAAAAAGTCCCCATAATAATATCTTATAAGAATTGTACCTTAAAACCTTGATTTTAGAGAGAGGAAAGTGGCAATTTGAGTTTTCTTTGTTAAGATTAGTAACATTGCATTAGTATATATAAAGTCATTTGAAACATTATTAATATCTATAGTAATTATAAGTTTAACAAAGGAGGTCTGTCCAATGAAAGTCACCGTTGTAGATCACATTGGTATTGCGGTGAAAAGTATTGAAGAGTCGCTTAAGATATGGGAAAGTACCTTGGGAATTAAGTGTATAGGAATAGAAGAGGTGACAGATCAAAAGGTTAAAACGGCTTTTTTACCTATTAAAGATACGGAAATAGAACTTTTAGAGCCGACGGAAGATGAAAGCCCTATTGCTAAATTTATAGAAAAACGTGGCGAAGGAATTCACCATATAGCTCTAAGAGTAGAAAACGTAGAAGAAGCTTTGGCTGAATTGAAAGAAAAAGGCGTTCGGCTTATTGATGAAAAACCGAGGTGTGGTGCAGGAGGAGCAAAAATAGCATTTGTTCATCCTAAAGCTACAGGTGGCATTTTACTCGAACTTTCTGAACGATAAAGGAGAAGTGAGCGATGACGAATCGCAGCATAGATGAATTGTGTTCATTACTTGAAGCGAAGCGCAAGGAGGCCTCACTAGGAGGCGGTCCGAAAGCCATAGGGAAGCAGCGCGAGAAGGGGAAGGGTATAGCGCGAGAGCGTCTCTCGGCTCTTCTGGATCCGGGCACCTTTGTTGAGCTTGACGAATTTGTGACACACCGTTGCCATCGTTTTGGTCTTGAGGAGAAACAGACTCTCGGCGACGGAGTGGTGACAGGGTATGGGGAGATAGAGGGGCGCCGTGTTTACGTGTTCAGCCAGGACTTCACCGTTCTAGGTGGCAGTCTTGGCGAAATGCATGCTGAAAAGATCTGCAAGGTCATGGACCTGGCATTGAAGAGTGGATCTCCATGCATAGGGATCAACGACAGCGGCGGCGCTCGAATTCAGGAAGCAGTAGATGCCCTGAACGGCTACGGGAAGATTTTTTACCGGAACACCATCTCTAGCGGAGTCATACCCCAGCTTTCTGTGATCATGGGTCCCACAGCCGGAGGAGCCGTTTACAGCCCCGCTCTGACCGACTATATTTTCATGGTAGAGAAGACAGGCATCATGCACATCACAGGGCCAGCTGTCATCAAGGCTGTCACAGGCGAGGAAGTGACGAGCGAAGAGCTAGGCGGCTCACTGGCCCACAACGCCAAGAGCGGGAATGCCCACTTCACGGCGTCGAGCGAAGAGGAATGCTTTGCCCAGGTTCGGAAGCTGCTGAGCTACCTTCCGAGCAACAACGTGGAGGAAGCGCCGTGGAAAGAGACGGGAGACGATCCTCTTCGCCTGGTTCCAGACCTTCGCACCGTAGTTCCCACGAACCCGAACAAAGGGTATCGGGTCCACGACGTGATCGGACAGGTTGTTGACGATGGCGATTTTTTTGAAGTCCAGCCGCTTTGGGCTCCGAACATGGTCGTGGGATACGGTCGAATTGGCGGTCAGGTGATAGGGATCATAGCGAACCAGGCAGCCAACATGGCAGGCTGTCTCGACATAAACGCGTCAGACAAGGCGAGCCGGTTCATTCGCCACTGCGACGCCTTCAACATTCCCATGGTCACCTTTGTCGATGTCCCCGGCTACCTTCCCGGAACGGAACAGGAATGGGGAGGCATCATTCGCCACGGTGCGAAACTGCTGTATGCCTACAGTGAAGCTACGGTTCCCATGGTCACAGTAGTTCTCCGGAAGGCCTATGGGGGCGCCTACCTGGGCATGTGCTCGAAAGCCTTGGGAGCCGACATGGTTCTAGCATGGCCTCAGGCTGAGATAGCGGTTATGGGAGCAGAAGGGGCAGCGAACATAGTCTTCCGCAAAGAGATAGAAGGGTCTGAAGACCAGATGGCGGAGCGGAACCGTAAGATTGAGGAATACCGCGAGGCCTTTGCGAACCCCTACGTAGCGGCGGAGCGTGGCTATGTAGACCGAGTGATTCTGCCGGAAGAGACGCGGCGAGAAATCTACCTGGCTCTTCAGGGGACGGCGAACAAGCGAGAACTTCGTCCGAGACGGAAACACGGCGTAATGCCTCACTAAGACGGGAGGATGGAGAGACGTGGATCTGCATACATATTTTGAGACAGGGATCAAAGGTCCCATCACCTTGGCTCTCATCGCCTTTTCGGCGGTATTTCTGGTTCTTGGCGGTTTGACCGCCATCATCTACGCCATAAAATATATGGGTGGAGCGAAGAAGTCGCCGAAAGCACCCACGCCGCCGCCAGGGCCGACACAGCCGGTGGCGGCGTCGCCAGCGCCGACATCAGCTCCGGCGCCAGTATCGGAGCATCCTCGCGGCCACCTCATAGCGGCCATTACAGGGGCATTGCTAGCGTCAGGAGAAGGGGCGTGCCGCATTACATCCATCAGGGCAGAGCGAGGGATACGGCGTCCATCACCGAGCTTGTGGAGGACCAGCGCCATCATGGAAGGGCTGGACAGCCTCAACAATCAGACCTGGTCTGGGCGGTAGCATCCGGCAGGCCTGAATGGAAGACATGACATTACACCATGTGGAGGGGAAAAAGACCAATGAGCAAAACCTATAGAGTAACAGTAGATGGAACGAGTTATGTAGTGGAAGTGGAAGATCTTGGCGAGACCGCGGTTTCGGCAGCAGCGCCGGTAGCAACGCCAACACCAGCTCCATTGCCAGCACCCGCACCGACGCCAGTAGTGGTAGCTCCAGCCCCAGCGCCAGTAGCGGCAACTCCAGCCCCGGCACCAGCACCGGCGGGAGGGACTATCGTCGCAGCTCCCATGCCTGGGAAGATCCTCAAGGTCAACGTAGCGACAGGAGCGTCAGTCCAGGCTGGAGACGTGCTCCTCATCCTGGAAGCCATGAAGATGGAAAATGAGATCATTGCATCATCGGCAGGAACTGTTCAGGAGATCCGGGCACGGGAAGGGGACAGCGTGAATACGGGAGATACCTTGGTGATCCTCGGCTAAGCCGGGGTGAGAGGACCCATTATGGGAATCTATTTAGACTCAGTAACAACAATCATTCATGCCTCGGGGTTCTTTGGCCTCACGTGGGGCAATATCGTCATGCTCTGCGTGTCTTTCATCATGCTCTACCTGGCCATAGTGAAAGGTTTCGAGCCGCTGCTTCTGGTCCCCATCGGTTTTGGCTGTCTGCTCGTGAACCTTCCCCTGTCTGGCATTATGGATGACGGAGGCTTTTTGAGGTATGTTTTTTTCGGGACAGAACATGAGATCTACCCTGTCATTATCTTTATGGGAATCGGAGCCCTCACCGACTTCGCCCCCCTTCTGGCCAACCCCATCACCTTCCTGCTGGGAGCGGCAGCTCAGCTGGGCGTCTTCATAGCCCTTTTCGGAGCGTTGCTGTTGGGTTTCAACGTGAAAGAAGCGGCCTCCATCGCTATTATCGGCGGAGCGGACGGTCCTACAAGCATTTACCTCACCGTGAAATTGGCGCCGCAGATCCTGGGGGCGGTGGCAGTGGCGGCCTATAGCTACATGTCTCTCGTGCCGCTCATCCAGCCGCCGGTGATCCGTCTCCTCACCACCAAGGCGGACCGGGCGATCCGCATGGATCAGCTTCGTCCCGTATCGAAGCTGGAACGAGTGTTGTTCCCCATCGTCTGCACTGTGGCTTCAGGACTCCTACTGCCTTCCTCCGTGCCCCTGATCGGGACCCTTATGTTCGGGAACCTGATCCGTGAGTGCGGCGTGACAGAGCGGCTGAGCCAGGCAGCTCAAAACGAGATTCTCAATGCCACCACCATCTTCCTGGGCCTGTCAGTGGGAGCCACTATGAGCGCCCAGCAGTTTCTCACCATAGGGACCATTAAAATCATTATCCTTGGCCTCGTCGCCTTCATCTTCAGTACGGCCGGAGGAGTGCTTTTCGGCCAGGTCATGAAGGTCATGAGCGGAGGAAAAGTCAACCCTATGATCGGGGCGGCAGGAGTATCGGCAGTACCCATGGCCGCCAGAGTGGTGCAGCGAATCTGTCAGCAGGAGAACCCGGGAAACTTCCTCCTCATGCATGCCATGGGCCCCAACGTGGCTGGCGTCATTGGAACCGCTGTCGCTGCCGCTGTGATGCTGACTCTGCTCGGGTAACAATGTAGTTTATGAATATTTTCAGGGGGCCTTGTGCCCCCTATTTTTGTCTAATAGAAAATAAATAAAATGGAGGATACTTTGCAATGTGGGCTTTATGTGCCGGCATTCTGGCGGGAGGATTAGCAGGTTATTTTTTAAAAATTCCTTCAGGGGCTCTTGTTGGAGGAATGGTAGGAGGCCTCGTCGTTAAAAGTTTTTTAGGTACGGGAGCACAGCCTCTTCGTCTTCTCTCTTTTCTTTCTCAACTTTTAGTCGCCTACGTGATTGTGGCGCAGGCAGATATAGCTTCGGTAAAAGAAATTCCGCGTTTTATTCCAGTGGCGATTTTATATAGCCTTGCCATTTTGGGAGTAAGTATTCTTTTTGCACGGGGAGTTTCTAAACTATGTGGTATCGACCTCATGACAGCAGTGTACTCTACGGCTCCAGGTGGACTTTCAGGTTTGGGGCTTGCGGCAGTAGAGGCAGGTGCGAATGCACCTATTTCCCTTCTGTTCCATGTTATTCGCATTACCGTTGTCCTTATTTCTATCCCCTTTATAGCTTTGTTTTTAGGGCACGGACATTAGTTTTTGTAGTGTTAAGGAGGTTTTTATATGTCGGAAGTCTTTCGAATATCAGGGCGTCGTCCTTTATTTGTGGCAACTTTTCTTTCTAGGCCCAATCGTTTTCTCGTGGAGTGTTTGCTTGATGGAGAAAAAATTCAGGCTTTCCTCCCAAATCCCGGAAGGTTGTGGGAGCTGTTGTTTCCAGGATCTACACTGTTTCTACAAAAAGAGGCATCGTCCAATTCTGCCCGGAAGACAAAATTTACAGTGATAGGAATACAGTCTGATCATGGTCCAGTCATGCTCCATACCCATAAAACTAATGATTTGGCAGAATGGCTTTTTGATCACGGTCTTGTGCCGGGGATGGAGGATTATAGAGTTATAAGACGGGAGATTCCTTGGGGAAAGAGCCGATTCGATCTTCTTGTCTCAGATGGTTCTTCAGAGATGATCCTCGAAATAAAGTCGTGCTCTTTATTTGGCAGACATATAGCCATGTTTCCTGATGCCCCTTCTCTGCGTGCCGTTAAACATGTCAAAGACCTTCAGGGCTTGGCGGCAAAAGGGAAGAAGACAGGCGTTATTTTTATAGTACAATCAGGTGACCCAGAGTTTTTCATCCCAGATTTTCATACGGACTACGATTTTGCTGAGGCGTTGTTTCAAATAGACGAGGGAGAGGGGACTTTTGAAGTAAAGGCTTTTAAAATACCATGGAACGAGGATTTCTCTTTTTGCGGGAAACCTCGAGAAATTCCCATTCTTTGGAACGTCCTTTCAAGTGAAGCTAGCCCCTTTGGATATGTCCTTCTCCTTTGTCAGTTTAACAAGAGGAAAGAGTACGCCATTGTCATTTCTCCGAGGCTTGAGTACGTAGATTATAACGATATGCGTAGACCGAATATGATCCCTTCTCTTAAGGCTTTCCTCAGTATGGCCGATTCTATTCGGAGTATCCCTGTACGTACCGGACAAGATCTGGAAGCGATTCTTGCAAATGGTCTCGGTAGTATATGTGATACTATAAAACATTTCAATGGAAAACCAATTTTTATGTTTCAGGAAAACCCCTTATCGAAACGCAGCTTTATTCAATATCTTCTTTCTGTTCGGATCGATCGTTTGGAGGAGTTTCTCTCCATTTAAGCTGTAGGAAAAATTAAGACGGGACATGTTGTCCCTTCAATAAGGGGTTCTGCCGTAGAACCAACGATAAGCTGCCATAATTCACGTTGTGTTGAAAGTCCTACTACGAGGAGACTTGGAGCGGTGTTTTTAATCCATAGAGGAAGTTCTACTTCCGGTTCCCCACTTACCACTTGAAAAGATGTGTCCGGGTTCCATTGAGACACATCTTGAGCCACCACTTCGAGAGCTCCTTCCGCAGCATTGATGAGGATCTGAGAATCTTCGGCGTCATCAAGAGGTACCCCATGAACCAAGGTTAGATGAGGTGTGCTTCCGCTCTGGGAGATAATATCTCTAAGTTCGTTGAGCATCGCATCTGTTCGACCGGGAGAAAGATCTATAGCGACGGCTATATTTTTATAAATGTCTCCTCCAGGAAAAAAACCGTCTTTTGACCGAAGGATAAGTTGTGGAAGGGCAAGACGTCTTACAAGAGGAGTTATTTCTGCCACATTTTGGGCAGGAAGAACAGCGAAGGTGCATTTTTCTGAAACGGCGATTTCTGGAATAATTTTAAGGGGATCTCCAGCTGCCACCATTACCTTGTAAAATAGTTCTCCAGGAATATTTTGAAGACAAAAGTCGTTCAGAGCCGCTTCGATCTCTTGTACAAGCTGTGGGGTATGGATGCCAGCTGAAGGACTTACCACGTGAACTACCAAGATGTCTGATTGGTGTAGTAGCGCTCTCTGAGAGAGCCAGCGCAAAGCTTCTTTTGAAAAATCGGTCATATCTATAGGAAACAATATTCGTCGTAACATGAAAAGCTCACCTCCTATTATTGCTTCGAAATTATCTAATAAGTATATCGTAAATTGGATATATATACATCTGGATGGGGTATAATAATCGGCGAATTTGAGAGGGAGGAACTATCGGTGAGGTTAGGTCGGGAAATGACGTGGAAGTTGATTCAGTTTGTTCAAAGTATCCTAAAGAATATTCCCTACAAAATGGCAATGAAGGTGGGAAGTTTTTTAGGCTCAGTATTTTGGGCCTTGAGCAAAAAACGAGTAGATGGTGCGGAATATCGATGTGTAAAAGCTCTTGGTATAGGGGTGAGCACCGCTCGACAGATTGTCCGAGCTTCATATGTGAATCTCGGACGGTCTGTTACAGAATTTATTTGTCTTCCTGACATGATATCGAACCTCAATGAATTGGTGACAATACATGGAGAAGAACATCTTAAAAAAGCTTTCGATCTGGGGAAAGGGGTTATTGCTATTACCGCTCATCTTGGAAATTGGGAGATGGCTGCGGCGGCTGTAGCAGCGAAAGGGTATCCCATGAATGCTATTGGAGCGGAACAGCGTGATGAAAGGATAACTGATCTCATTATCGATTCACGCCAACGTTGGGGAGTCACCACTGTCAGTAAAGGATTTAGCCTCAAAGCGGCTATGACCTGTTTGAAGCGTGGAGAGATATTGGCGATTCTTATCGATCAAGATGCGAAGGAAAAGGGAGTTGTGGCCCCTTTTCTTGGCCTTCCAGCGAGCACTCCTTATGGGCCAATAAAAATGAGCCTTAAGTATGGGAGCCCCATGATTCCTGTCTATATCATTAGAAGAGAAGATGGCACTCACCACGATCTATATTTTTTGCCGCCTTTTGAGGACCCCTCTTCAGAATTTTTTGGTACTGATCTGGAAAAGGCCGTAGCAATATGTAATAATTCCATAAGTTCATGGATCACTAAATATCCAGGCCAGTGGATGTGGCTTTATCCGCGCTGGGCTTCCACGTTAGGGGATAAGTGATGCTTCTGGGTATCGATCCGGGAAAAGATAAAATCGGTTGGGTTTTAACAGATTCATGCGGTGATCTTTTCCTTTCCGGAATAACAAAAAAGGAAGAATTCCCTTTCTTTTGGGAGTTTTTAAAGCGTTGGGAGTGGCGTAGAATGTCTCCATGGGTTCAGGTTCAGGGTAAAGATATTTCCCAGGACCGTGGGGAGCTGGTAGTTGTCGTTGGAAACGGGACGATGTGTCGAGATATTCTCGATTTTCTTGAAGGGGTTGGAATACAATCTCATCAAATACATATAGTGGAAGAGCGAGGATCTACTCTTGAGGCAAGAAATGTTTTCTGGGATATGTACCCGCCAAAAGGGTTGTGGCGATTGATTCCGGTTTCTCTCAGAACTCCGTACCGTGACATCGATGATCTCGCTGCTTTTGTCATTGTTCGTCGTTTTCTTACTGCAGGGCAAGGGAAATAGCACAATAAGAAGGGAGATACTGGTTGATGGGCGTAGAAAAACTAGCAACCTTGGTAAACACTTTTGGATCATCTCTTATTTCTGTAAGTCGGGAAATGGGAGTAGAGGTTGCTCTTCAGAGATCGGAAATAGCCCAGGGGGTACATGTGGGAGGAAGCAGTGTTGCGGCACTCGTTGGAGTACTAGGACAGGGGTTGCAAGGAACGCTGGTTATTATGTTGGATAATGCGGGGTTCAGTGCAGTGGTAACAGCAATGTCTGGCGGAATGATCAAGCCAGATATAGAAGACCCAGTAGCTACCAGTGTCATTGGGGAGCTTTCTAATATGGTGAGCGGGAGAGCTTTGACTCAGTCTTCTCTAGGGGGAGTGGATGTAACACCGCCTCAGCTTATTACAGGTGCAGGTATCAGAACTGTGCCAAGTGAATCTCCTGGCATTAAAAATTTTACTTTGCCTTTTTCTGTGGCTCAGGGTGGAACTCTTTACCTTGTTCTCTCTTTTCATTGTTAAGAGAATAGTATAAGGGCATCCAACCGTGTTCCATTAAGGTTTATTGGAGTGACTGTAGTGAAGGATTCGTGGGTTAAACTTCTTAAAGAAGAATTTGCTCTTCTTTATAGTATTAGTAAATGGCTTCTGTTGGCCGTGATTATAGGAGTTTTTGTGGGGGCGGCTACCTCTACGTTTATGATAGCTTTGGAGAGATGTTCCCAATTTGTAGGAGCGCTTCCTTCGTGGAGGATATTTTTGCTCCCACTAGGTATTGCGGTTAGTGCGTGGCTTGTGCTTTTCTTAAAACCCGTGGATCGTACTAGAGGGACCCTTAGTGTTGTAGAAGCTGTACACCATTATGATGGTCAAGTGAGTGTGCTTTCTGTAATAGTAAAAGTTATAGGATCTATTGTTACTATTTCTACAGGCGGCTCTCTCGGCAAAGAAGGGCCAAGTGCCCAGATTGGAGCTGCAGTATCGAATATTTTTGCCAATGGTTTTCATCTCAACAAAGTAGATCGTCGGAAACTTGTGATTTGTGGCGTTTCAGCTGGTATGGCTTCTGTTTTTGGAGCGCCTGTTGCTGGTGCTATTTTCGGATTGGAAAATCTCTTTGTCGGACAGCTTTTTTACGACGTGCTTTTGCCGTGTATCGTCAGTGGTATGGTGAGCTATCAAGTGTCCTTAAGTCTTGGCATGGCTTATCTATATCAGCCATTGCTTTACGTTCCACGCATAGCTGAGCCTCATATGGTTACATGGGTAGTCTTTTCAGGTGTTTTTTTTGGGTTAGTAGCTCTTTTTTTTATAGAAACTCTTCGTTTTACTCAAAAAATATTTCGTAGGTTCTCTTCCTCTCCGTTGTTACAAGCTCTGGTCGGAGGAGGAATGCTTGTAATCCTCACGTTTTTTGTGGGATCGCAGTATTTAGGCTTAGGAGGAGAATTCATACGAGAGGCTATTGCTGGTAATCCCATCCCTCGAGTAGCTTTTTTATGGAAGTCGTTGTTTACGGGCATTACTATGGGGGCTGGAGGGTGTGGAGGAGTTGTTACTCCAACGCTCTATATCGGTGCTACTTCAGGGGCAGCTTTTGCTTCTTTCTTTGGGTTAGACCCCGTCCTTTTTAGTTGTATTGGATTTGTTGCAGTTCTTTCAGGAGCTGCTAACACGCCTATTGCAGCAGTTATTCTTGCGGCGGAGCTGTTTGGATCCAAAGTTGCAAGTCTCGCAGCGTTAGCATCTGTTGTTGCCTTTATAGTCACTGGTTATCGAAGTATTTACCCAGATCAAATTATAAAATGTCCGAAATCTCCGGCTTTTGATATTTGTAGTGAATATCAACGAGTCGGAGAGTGTGATTCAGACCCTGCATTAACAAGGCTTCCTTTAGTGAGATTGCTTGTTAAAAGTTATCAACTTTGGAAACGTTGCTGAGGTTTTAGATAACGACAAGAGGCTGTTTGAAGAAACAGCCTCTTGTCCTTTCTGCAATATAGTTTTATTTACCCCATTTTGATAAGTCGAGTAAATTTTCGCTCTTTGCTACTACCGCAGATCCAACTAAGTCTCCTGTAATATTGAGGCAGGTTCGCCCCATATCAAGAATAGCGTCTATCCCTAAAATCATAGCGTATGCTGCTGCGACAGGAGAGCCTTGTTCGATGGGAAGCCCCACAGAATCAAGGACGAGAAGAAGCATTATCGCACCGGCACCAGGAACTCCAGCTGTTCCGATTGAGGCAAGAACGGCTGTTAAAATAACGGTCATTTGCTGGCTGAAATTAAGGGGGAGTCCTACTGCAAAACCGATAAAGAGGGCGCAAACGCCCTGATAAATAGCAGTTCCGTCCATGTTGATAGTAGCACCCAAAGGGAGTGTGAAGGAGTAAACGTTTTTAGCAATGCCCAAATTTTCATCAGCATTACGCATTGTTATAGGGAGAGTCCCGCCACTGCTTCTTGTCACAAAGGCAGTGATCATTGCTTCTTTGGCACCTTTTAAGAAAGTAAAAAAGCTGAGGTTGTTCAGAGCAAGAAAGCCTCCGTACACCACAATAAGATGGATAATATAACCGAGGAAGCATGCAAAAGTTACAGTTCCAAGAGGCCCAATTGCTTTAGCTCCTTGCTGTGCGAATACGACGGCAAGGAGGGAAAAGACGCCTATTGGTGCGTACTGCAAAACCCATCCTACAATTTTGTACATTGCTTCTGCTGCTCCGTCAAAAAACTTAAACAGCAAATTTCCTGTTTCTTGAATTCGTGTATCTTTACTGATCTTAAGATAGCTTATGGCGAGACCAAACATAATGGCGAAAAAAATTATAGGAAGCACATCGCCACTGGAAAGAGCACCAAAAGGATTAGTTGGAATAATATTGAGGAAAGTATTTGCAAGAGATGGTTTTTCAAGAGCGCGTCCAGCTGCTTCTCCTATGGCCCCAAGGTCTAATCCCAGGCCGGGATGAAAAAGATTTCCCATAAGTAAGCCTACTGCAACTGCAACTGCAGATGTAATAAGATAATAGACGACGATTTTGACCCCTACCTTACCGAGCTCAGCAGGGCTAATACTTGCAGAACCAACAACAAGAGTTGTTAAAATAATGGGCGTAACGATCATTTTCAAAAGCCGTACAAAGATGTCCCCTAATGGTTTGACCCATAAGATGGAATCTCCAGCCACCATCCCTGCAATTGCGCCAAGAACAAGACCGATGAGAATCCGGAGTAACAAGTTACTTTTGAAATACCAATCAAACATTCCTTTCTTCTCATTCCCCATCCTTTTCCCCACCTCCATTTTATTTTATATTGAGTATCTATTTAGTAATGTTTTGATAGTAGACTATTGATAAATATCTAAATTGTACATTCTTTTACGGGTCAGCACAAGGAGTTGAATGCTTAAAAGAGTTGTTTCATAGCTCTGAGTACGTTAAAATTTATTCAGGTGTTGGTGTATAAACGAGGAGGCTGGCAAATGTCATATATAAAACGTATGTGTGTCGGCTTTATACTGTTAATCTGTTTCCTTGGAAACAATTCCCCCTGTTCAGCTTTTTCTCGCGGGGGAATAGTCCTCGCTCTATCTGGTGGCGGAACAAAAGGGCTTGCCCACATAGGTGTGCTTCAGGTTTTAGAAGAAAACAATATTCCTATCGCTGGAATTGTGGGGACAAGTATGGGGGCTATTATTGGAGGATTAGCTGCAAGTGGTTACACGGGCATAGAGTTGGAAGAAGTTGTGGATAATATTGATTTAGGGAGCTTGCTTGCGGAAAAAGACGCCTCCATGGTTCTGCCGTTGGGAGAGAGAACTTCTGAGAACAGTGCGATTCCTTGGTTTTCCCTGGGTAGCCGCAGGGGGATAGGAGGAGCTCTTGGCGGGTTTTCCGGGGTCAAGCTTCTAGAAAAATTTAGTCAGATGGCTGCTCGCGTACAAGTTATTCGTTTTTCAGAACTTCCTATACCTTTTGCTGCAGTTGCTACGGACTTAGAGACAGGAGAGAAAGTTGTTCTTCAGAGTGGTAGCTTGGCTTCAGCGATGAGAGCGTCTATGGCTATCCCTGCTCTTTTTGAGCCATGGCCTGTTGGTGGGCGCCTCCTTGTCGATGGTGGGCTTGTATCGAATCTTCCTGTGTTGACAGCCAAAGAACTTTTTCCTGGTTGTCCTGTCATAGCTGTAAATGTAACGAGTGAAAAAAAGTCTCGCTCGGAGTTGCGTACTCTTGTGGACGTGGTGGATCAATCAATTACCGTTTTAACGCAACAGAATGTAGAGAGAGAAATTCGAGAAGCGGATTTAGTTTTAACACCAGCAGTGGGGAAGCTCCCTCTTTTTGATGCTACTCAAGCGGATCTTGTTATTGCAGCAGGTCGGAAGGAGACATTAACCCACCTCAAGGCAATAGTGAGTTTAGCACAAACGGCTCCTGAAATTCCTCCTCGTTGGAAACAACCTTCACAGGTTTTAATGGATATTTGTGTTCGTGGCCTGCCAGATAGGGAGTGCAAAGGGCTTCGAACGAAGTATTTTTCTGAAATAGGAAAACCGATAGATCCTCAATGGATATTAAGAGTTAATAAAGAGATATCCCGGCGTATGGATGTTCTGGCAGTGGATTATCACTTGGAAGAAGATCATGGCGGAGCTGTTGTGGTTTTTTCTGTTCAGCGCCGCCCGCAATCGGAAGTTCGAATAGGGGGATACACTACGAATCTTCATCCGTACCGGTGGCTTTATGTGAACAGTATTCATAGGGATATTTATAAAGATGGAGACGCATTGAAGCTTAATCTTAAAATTGGAACGCAGTGGGCTGCAGATGTGGGCTATCTCTCCTCTTCAGAGCTCTCTAAAGCCTGGGAAGTCAATCTTTCTGCTCAGCGTTGGGAACTTACGCCTCGTAATGTTTCTGAAGAGCGGGAATGGGATCGATACGGTTTGGGAGTTACACGCCATTTCACTATGGGAAATGTTTTAGCTGGCGCTGGTTTAGGCGGGGAGAGGGTCCATTATAAAGGTAAAGATGAAGATTCTTGGGGACCTACGTTTTATCTAACGTATAATACCCTAGATGACATGATGGATCCTACGAAAGGCAGCATGATGAGAGTCGCTTTTTGGTGGCCTGATTATGACGAGTTGTTATATAGAATGAACTTGTTCTTTGTAACATCTTTCTCTGAAAATTGGCGTCTCTACTTAAGAGGTGGTTTTGCAGAGGGAGATATGACAGAGGCTGGTCATGCTGTCTATCTTGGCGCTGCTGAAGAACTCTATAGTTATGCCGATAAGCCTATTGAAGCGGAGCGCATGATATGGGTCAATGCTGGCCTTCGAAGAGTTTTCCTCCGCAGTTGGTGGGGAAATCTTACTGCAGAGCTTTTTGGAGGAG
Organism: Aminobacterium mobile DSM 12262; assembly: GCF_000526395.1. Lineage (NCBI taxonomy): Bacteria > Thermotogati > Synergistota > Synergistia > Synergistales > Aminobacteriaceae > Aminobacterium > Aminobacterium mobile. Next base: position 167,089 of record NZ_JAFZ01000003.1, read on the forward strand.
CTGGGTGGACTTACGATAATGGAGGTTCCCGCCTTGACAGTGTTTGGGAAACAGGCCTTTCTCTATCGGCTCCGGGGCACTTTTTCGATGGTCGCCTCATGTTCCTGTATAATGACCAGAGTGATTTTAAAGTAGGTTTCTTTATTGGGAAGCCTATATGGAGCCATTATCCCCTGCCCTAGTGGAGGGGTAACATTTTACAACTAAAGCTGACGATCTTTCGGCGGAACTCATGATGGAGGTTGAAGAAAAACATGGCACGGAACATAACCCCTAGGGGGAAAGATTATTCCCAATGGTATCTTGATGTCATTAAGGCAGCGGAGCTTGCAGATTATGCCCCCGTAAGAGGGTGTATGGTTATTCGTCCCACTGGATATGCTCTTTGGGAATCGATACAGCGTTATTTTGATGAAGCTTTTAAAGAAACAGGCCATGTAAATGCCTATTTCCCTCTTCTTATACCCAATTCTTTTTTAGAGAAAGAGGCAGAACATGTTGAGGGGTTTTCTCCAGAGTGTGCAGTTGTTACTCATGCCGGAGGAGAGCCACTTGAGGAACCCTTTGTTATTCGTCCCACTTCAGAAACAGTGATTGGTTATATGTACAGTAAATGGATTCAATCATGGCGTGATCTTCCCATATTGATCAACCAGTGGGCCAATGTTATGCGATGGGAAAAACGGCCTCGACTCTTTTTGCGAACATCAGAATTCCTTTGGCAGGAAGGGCATACTGCCCATGCAACGAAAGAGGAAGCCATGGAAGAAACTCTTAAGATGTTGCGTGTCTACGAAAAAATAATGAAAGAGGTCTTGGCTCTCCCTATTATTCCAGGGGAAAAAACGGCAGGGGAACGTTTCCCAGGGGCTCTCAATACCTTTACCTGTGAAGCTATGATGAGTGATACGAAGGCTCTTCAGGCAGGTACAAGCCATTTCCTTGGGCAAAATTTCTCCAAGGCTTTTAATATACAGTTTCAAAATCAGGATGGAGAGCAGGAATATGCTTGGACTACAAGCTGGGGTGTTTCAACGCGATTAATAGGGGCTTTAATCATGACTCATTCCGACGATGATGGGCTTATTATTCCTCCTCGCATAGCTCCTAATAAGGTTGCTATCCTTCCTATTAGTACGAATGATGATGTTATTGAAAAAACGTTGTTGCCTAAAGCTCTGGAGTTGGCGGACAAACTTAATACAGCCTTAGGCGGACGATATGTTGTTGTAGATAAACAGTTCCATATGCGTCCTGGGGATCGTTTCTTCTCTCATCTTCAGAAAGGAGTTCCTTTGCGCTTAGAACTTGGGGAAAAAGATTTTTCTGCAGGTACTGTTCGTGTGGTTCGAAGAGATACTGGAGATCGAAAAGATATTCCTTTAAACGATGTGGTAATAAAAGTTCCCGAAATCCTTGAAGATATTCAGCACTCTCTCTTCAATAAAGCTCTTTCTTTTAGAAAAGAGCACACCTCTTTTGCTTCTTCCTTCGATGAGTTTAAGATTCGGTTGGAGGAAGAAGGAGGTTTTATAGAGACGTTTTTTGCCGGAACCCCGGAGGATGAGAAGAAGATCAAGGAAGAAACAGGCGCTACTCCTCGGTGTATTCCGCTGGGGGATGCTGAGACGGGGAACTGTTTCTTGACAGGTGCTTCTAATGCTAGAAAGACTATTTTTGCTAAGGCATATTAGATCTTTTATTTGGATATAACGAAAAAGCAGTATTGGAAGCGGGTTCCTCATAAGGAAGGGATCCGCTTTGATTTTTATTTATGGGGGATGGTTAATGTGGAAGATAGACGAACTTTAGCAGTTATCGATATAGGGTCTAACTCCATTAAACTTCTTATAGCTATTTTGCAGGGAGAGGAATTAGTCTCTCTAGATGAACGTATAGAGATTACCCGTTTAAGCGAAGGGCTTGCTAAAGAGGGCTTGCTGCTACCTGAGCCCATGCGTCGAACCATAGAAGGGGTGGAACGATTTGTTTGGGTAGCCAGAGAGGCAGGTGTTTCTCAGATTGTTGTAATAGGTACAATGGCCTTCAGGTCAGCCTCTAATAGCTCTTCTTTTGTTGAAACGCTTCTTGATAGAACTGGAGTTTCTATGAAAATCCTTTCAGGCGATGAAGAGTCGGAATTTGCTTTTCGTGGTGCACTTTCAGGGATATGGGAAGATAAATATCTTTCTCAAAATGTGACTGTTTTTGATATTGGAGGAGGGAGCACAGAGCTTGTTCAGGGGAAAGGGGAAAACATTATACATCGATGGAGCCTTCCCATAGGTTCTGTGGTTTTGACTGAAAAATTTTTACAAAAAACGCCAGTTTCTTCTGAATATGTTCATAAAGTTAGGTTGGAGATCAGAAAGATACTGTCAAACCGCTGGGATTTTCTTTCGCAAGTAGGTACTCTTGTTGGAGTGGGAGGGACAGTTACTGCTATGGTTGCTGTAAAGCTAGGTCTTTACTCTTATACTCCAGAGAGTGTACATGGAATTTCTCTTTCTCTGGGAGAGATTAAACGGCAAATTTTTCTTTATTCTTCAAAAACACTGGAGGAACGCTGTCTCATTCCAGGTTTATCCCCAGGGCGCGCTGATATTATTCTTGCCGGAGCTTGTATTGTAGCGGAAATATTGAATATAGCCCGAGAAGAAAAATTCGTGGTAAGCCATAGAGGATTGAGGCATGGAGTGGCATTACATATCCTTCAGGGGGGCCATTTTTCGTAGATAGGTAGATAGAGTAAAGGGAAACGCCTTTAAGAAGATTGCTGAGGAGAGATAAGAATGTTTCCCGTAGGAATTTCTTACGCTTTAATATTAGCAGGAATAACAATTCTTCTGTATGGCCTAGAAGAAAGTAATTGGGCCTTTCGAAGAAGTTTAGGAAGCCGTGGACGAGGGCTATTGTCTCGTTTAGGCAATAGAAAGTCTTCTGCCTTTTCTCTTGGGGTTATTCTATCGGCAATAGCTCAGAGTGGTTCTGCCGCAACAGCTTTTGCTGTTGGATTGGTCGATATCCATGCATTGCCTTATGAGGGTGCTATCCTCGTCATGATGGGGGCAAGTGTGGGGTCTACCCTTTTGGTTCCTCTTCTCGCTATTGACATAGATGTGATGGCTCCTATTTTTTTGATGGGAGGTTTTGTCCTCTGTCATCTGAAGAAAGAGGATTTTCGTAAAATAGGGTGGGTAGTGAGAGGTATTGCTCTGATCCTTACAGGGATGTTTCTTCTTAAATTGGGTTCTTCTATTGCTTTGGAAGGCTCTCCTATCGGCTTCTTTATTGCTCGTCTTGTTGCAAGACCTTTTTGGCTGGGCGTAACGGCTTTTTTCCTTTCAGCCATAACACAAGGAGCGTCTGGTGTAATGGCTATTGGCATCGCTCTTATATCGGCAGGAGTGGCATCGGCGGAGGCCTTCTTCCCCCTCGTATTAGGGGCACGCCTTGGCTCCAGCATTATAGTTTTATTTTTTAGCGTGGGAACCCGTCCCAATGCCCGGCGTCTTGCCTGGCTCTCTTTTGTTTATCGTTGCCTCGGTGTTGCGGCGGGATACCTTTGTATGCCTTTGATCCTTCAGGGAACGAGTTTCTTTATTCCAGTTCCAGAGATGAAACTGGCTGTATATCAGATAGGAGTGAGTATTCTTAACGTTCTCATTTTTTCCCCCTTTGTAAGGCAGTCAGCACTTGTAAGTGGAAGGTGGTTTTCGGAAGAAGAGGCCTGGGATCCAGAGGAGGCCATGTATTTGGATGATTCTCTTACAGATTTCCCTTCGTTAGCGGTGCCGCTTCTTGCGAAAGAAATGACTCGTCTTGCTAATTATGTGGAAACATTTATTTATATGCTTTTTTTTGCACCTCATTATAAAGATCAGATTCTTAAACTTCAGCGAGGAATACCAGCGTTGTTGCAACAGTGCTCAGATTACATGTTTGCAATACCAGTTCCTCTTGATGATCCAGAACAAAAGACATCGTATTCCGCAATTTCGTATTCTCTTATAGCAATGGCTGACCTAGTAGAAATTACTACGGGTAGATTGTATAAGTTATGGAGAAACGGGGCTGGAGAAGGTAGTGCCAGAAATATAGAAGAAAAAATGTGGGAAGAGTACGTCCAATCGTTTATGGGTGTAGTCCGATATAGTATGCGAGCTTTTGCTCTTGACGATGAAGAGAGCGTTCATAAGGCTCTAAGTGTAGAGAAGATTTTTAAAAATTATGATCAACAGATACGACAAACTTTAATTGTTCAGGGTCGGCTTTTCGTGGATCGTAAAGATTCTCTGGATTGGAGGTTACTTACGGTATTGAGGGTGGCTGTAAGTGCTGCTCTCGAAGTGGCCTGGGGGAGCCGATTCCGGGGAATGAAACTTCATTTAGAAGGAAGTGACGGTATTGTTCTTCAAAAAGAAGCAGGAGAAATCTAAGTTAACGCCGGAGATGATTCTTTACTCTGGAGACAAGAAGCGCATTCTCGAAATGGTTCATCAAATGGGAGAAGAGGCTACCAATGCCGTATCGGAAGCGGTACGTTCCCTTATAGAGTGTGACAGCGATCTTGCCCGACACGTTATAGATAATGATGATTCTATCGATATTTTGGAAGTAGATATAGAGCAGGAGTGTCTTGGTTCTATAGCGATGAGACAACCAGTAAGAGAGAACCTTCGTTTTGTATTTGCCGTTGCGAAGATTATTACCGATCTAGAACGGATTGGAGATGAGGCTGTAAATATAGCAGAGAGGGCCTGTTTCCTTAATCAGTATCCATTGCTGAAACCATTGATAGATATTCCCAAAATGATGAATATTTCCACAAACATGTTGCGTGACGCATTGAAGGCTTTTGAAACTAATGATGCAGAGCTCGCAAAAAAAGTTTTTCTAAAGGATCAGGATCTCGATGTTCTTTACTACAATATTTTTGAAGAACTGATACAGATCATAGCTGCTCGGCCAAAAGGAGATTGTGTTACAGTGCAATGTGCTGCAGCCCTCATGTGGGTCGGACGCCACTTAGAGCGCGTGGGGGACCACGCCTCAAATGTGGCAGAAAAAACGTATTTTATAGCGACAGGGGAACGATTGAAACAGATTTTGGGAGAGAAACAAAAAGATACCGGCGCTGAAAAGGATCTTTCATCAGGTATATGAAAAGAGCAATATAACAATATCAAAGGAAGTGGCGAATCTCTTCCATAGTCTTTCGAGGTTTTGATAAAGTCCTTTTATTTTCGCTGGGGTACCCCATAGAGATCATGATATCAATTTTTGTCGAACGGGGAAGATTGAGTTCCTTTTTTACAGCTCTTTCATTTAACCAGCCAAGCATACATGTCCCTAAACCGAAGTCTGTTGCTTGTAGAACTATGTGCTCGCAAGCAATTGCTACATCCATAAGGCTAAATTGGACCCCTCGGAATAATCCTCCAAGAGCAGAAGAGTATCGAGAACGTTCTGTAATAACAACCAATAGCACAGGAGCGGAGGCGGCAAAAGAGTTCATTGAATATGCTCCTCCAAAAGCGGCATGAGCTAAAGAAGCTACTTTATCAGGAGTATGAGCTACCAAAAAGGTCCACGGCTGAGAGTTACAGGCGGAAGGCGCTAAACGAGCTGCTTCTAAGCACTTCTCTATAATAGGTACAGACACTGGCTGTGGACTGTATTTTCTCACACTGTATCTTTTTTGAACAAGCTCCTCAAAGTCCAAAACTATACCCCCCTTGTCTTTTACTGTGGATTCTATTGTAGATACTCTTATAAAAAAAGGTCAAGAGAGAAGACAAGCCTCATTTGAACGGCACACTCTGTTGGGGTTGCTCTTTAAAAATTATTCGTGAATGCTTCCTTTTATCAAATCAAAAGGAGGCATAGAAATAGATCATGTTTTTTAGTGTTTTTTTGCTTTTTCTTGTTTTTGAGAGTTGACTTCTTCCTGAAAAATGGTATTATACCCTTCGCGCCGCCCGAGAGGCGGAGCGAAAGAACCTTGAGAAGTGAATAGGTGAGACAAAGAAATCAAGCCAGTCAATTCGTAAAGAGAAATTTATGGAGAGTTTGATCCTGGCTCAGGACGAACGCTGGCGGCGTGCTTAACACATGCAAGTTGGACGGGGCATATATTTGACAAACTTTTCGGAGTTTAGAAGATATATGTTTAGTAGCGGACGGGTGAGTAATGCATGAGAACCTGCCCTTCAGAGGGGGACAACAGCTGGAAACGGTTGCTAATACCCCATAAGCCGAGAGGTAAAAGGAGTAATCCGCTGAGGGAGGGGCTCATGTCCTATCAGCTAGTTGGTAAGGTAACGGCTTACCAAGGCGAAGACGGGTAGCCGGCCTGAGAGGGCGATCGGCCACACTGGAACTGAGATACGGTCCAGACTCCTACGGGAGGCAGCAGTGGGGAATATTGGGCAATGGGCGCAAGCCTGACCCAGCGACGCCGCGTGAGGGAAGAAGGCCCTTGGGTCGTAAACCTCTGTTGTATGGGAAGAAGGACGTGACGGTACCATACGAGGAAGTCCCGGCTAACTACGTGCCAGCAGCCGCGGTAATACGTAGGGGACGAGCGTTGTCCGGAATTACTGGGCGTAAAGGGCGCGCAGGCGGATATTTAAGTCAGCTGTTAAAGTCATGGGCTCAACTCATGGATGCGGTTGAAACT